>JAIDUH010000008.1 GCA_029060285.1 Muribaculaceae bacterium
CGGCCATACACTACAAACTTATGATGGCTAATGATTTGACAGCCATTTATATAGCCATTGAAAGTGACAAACTCGGAAAGTTAATGATTTTTTTTGAATCTACAAATTATTTTGATGAATATTTTAAAAAATATTTGTGAAAATCAATTTTTCATCTGAATTGCCGTTATATTAATGATGAAAATTATAGTTCATAAATAAGAAAATGAAAAAATATAATATAGCGGTGGCCGGTACGGGCTACGTCGGTCTATCCCTTGCAACCCTGCTCGCTCAACACAACCATGTGACTGCCGTCGATGTGATCCCGACAAAGGTGGATCTTATCAATAATCGTATTTCTCCGATTCAAGATGAGTATATTGAGAAATTCCTTGCAGAAAAAGATCTCGATCTCGTAGCCACTCTTGACGGTGCGGAAGCATATAGAAATGCAGACTTTGTAGTCATAGCCGCTCCTACCAATTATGATCCTGTGACAAACTTTTTTGATACTCACTGCATTGAAGATGTCATTGATCTTGTTCTCTCGGTCAATCCAAAGGCTATAATGGTAATTAAGTCTACAATTCCTGTAGGTTATTGCCGCTCTCTTTATCTTAAATATGCCAATGCCGGAGTCTCAGAGTTCAATCTGATGTTCTTCCCCGAATTCCTTCGTGAGTCCAAGGCTCTTTACGATAATCTATATCCATCCCGCATCATTGCAGGCGTCCCCAAAATAATAGAAGATAAACGCTACGCGCATGAGAATGACGCAATCCTGAAAGTGACCGATCTAAAAAAAATGGAGGAGGCTGCCCATACCTTTGTCTCGCTGCTTGAGCAAGGGGCAGAAAAAGAGAATATCCCTGTCCTGTATATGGGAATGAAAGAAGCTGAGGCAGTGAAACTTTTCGCAAACACCTATCTCGCGCTTCGCGTCAGCTATTTCAATGAGCTTGATACCTATGCAGAAGTTAAGGGGCTTGATTCTAAAGCCATCATCGAGGGTGTAGGTCTTGATCCCCGAATCGGGTCGCATTATAACAATCCTTCTTTCGGCTATGGCGGGTATTGCCTACCGAAAGACACCAAGCAACTTCTTGCCAACTATGCGGAAGTCCCTCAAAACATGATGTCGGCTATTGTGGAATCAAACCGTACGCGCAAGGACTTCATAGCCGACCAAGTCTTAAAAATGGCCGGCTGGTATGCGTATTCATCCAATAATCATTACACTCATACATACGGAAAAAGTCCGGAACGCAGCATACAGCCGGAAACGCCTGTAATCGGAGTCTATCGGCTGACTATGAAGTCTAATTCCGACAATTTCCGCCAATCGAGTATTCAAGGGGTCATGAAACGTATCAAGGCAAAAGGCGCACAGGTCATCATATATGAGCCAACACTTGAAGACGGCACCTCCTTTTTTGGAAGCACCGTCGTCAATGATATCGATAAATTTAAAAAAATGTCGAAAGCCATTATCGCCAACCGCTATGACCCTATGCTTGACGATGTGGAAGAAAAAGTCTATACCCGCGACATTTTCCGACGTGACTAAGAATAGAGGAAACGTTTGATAGAGCGTTTTGGCGTTTTCTCAAATTCATTAGGTATAAGCTGGATTTTTGAAATCTGTTCGTAAGGAGCCACCAGACGGTTGAGCTCCTTTCTTGTTTCCTCCATTTTGTCGCCAAGGTCGGTGCTCGCGAGGTCGAACTTGTCAAGTGCAGGATAGTCAGGATAGACGAGTGCTACGAGTTTGCCGTCGCGCTCCACTACCAGAGATTCAGCCACAAAAGGCATATTATTGAGTTTCGCCTCTATCTCCTCCGGATAAATATTCTGGCCGCTTGCAGAGAGCAGCATGGTCTTGTTTCGTCCTCGCAAGAAGAGGGTCCCGTCGGGTGTGCGGGTGCCCATATCGCCAGTCTTAAGCCATCCTTTCTTGTCAAGTACCGCTTCGGTTGCGGCAGTGTTGCGGTAATAACCCTTCATTACGTTCACGCCCTTTACACATACTTCGCCGGGAATATTCTCGGGATCTTCGCTCATTATGATGCTTTCCATTGTAGGGAGTGTCCGGCCTGCACTGCCAGGAATGAACTCTCTCCATGGAGTATAAGAAATCAGGGGACCACACTCTGTCATGCCATATCCGACAGTGAACGGGAACTTTATTTTATAAAGAAAATCCTCTACTTCATGGTTGAGGGCTGCCCCTCCCACGATCACTTCCTCAAACTCACCGCCAAAAGCCTCAATGAGCTTTCTTCTAATCTTTGAATAGACAAGATTATCGAGAAGCGGCACTGCCAATGTCCATCTGATGGGCCCCTTGGATATCATGGGAAGTATCTGGGTCTTATATATCTTCTCAAGGATCAAGGGCACACATATGATTAGATTTGGTTTCACCTCTCCAAGGGCTTTAAGCAGTATTCTGGGGGAAGGGGTCTTGTCAAGCACCGTAATGTGGCTTCCTACAGCCAAAGGCGTAAGCATATCGAATGCGCATGCATAGGCATGAGCCAACGGCAGGAAGTTGAGAGCACGACTTGACCTGTAATGGAGCTTGCTCTCTATGCCAAAACATACGTTGCCTGCTAAGTTCTCACCAGTCAACATCACTCCTTTTGAGAATCCTGTTGTGCCGGAAGTGTAATTTATTTCAGCAAGTTCAGAGTTATCACGGTCTATATATTTAACGTCGGCCGGACCAAATCCATCAGGATGTGCCCGGTTGAATCTCCGCCTTGTAAGCCTGAAATGCCTCTTTATCTCTGCTCCTTCAGCTTCATATAGCACTTCGTGACCTTTGAGAGAGAATACAGCCTTAACTTTCGTGAGAGAGTCCGGATCCATGTGTTCCCATATTGACTCCTGAATGATAAGAACGGACGCACCGCTGTGGGTCACAATGTGCCCTATGTCTATTGGGTTGAATTCTGAAAGTATAGGCACAACAACTGCACCATATGTCACCACACCCATGTATATCTGTATCCAGTCAGAACAATCTTTGCCGCAAAGGGCGATCTTGTCGCCTGGTTTTATTCCTATGGATTTATAAAATGTATGTGCGAGTCCAATTGAATGTGCGAGTTGCCCATACGTCATCGTATCCCCTTTGGTATAGTCCGTAAGGGCAGGGAGATCCCAGTTTTCGGCGAAGCTTTTTTCATAGATCTTTATGAAGTTGAGTATTTCCATGGTTGTGGTCCCTATAGTTTTAAGTTTTTATAATTGATTATAGTCCTGTACTAAATATAACGCAAAAGACCGGTCTATGGATTAGACCGGTCTCATATTATAATGTATTTGTCGAATTATTCAAAGTTTTCAGCAATTGCAGCAGCAATGTGTGCCATTTCTGAAGGATTCGGAGTCTCTATTTTATTTCTGAAGTCCATGTCTCCTTCCGTATTGAGAGGCACCAGATGTATATGGGCGTGTGGCACTTCGAGTCCAAGTATTGCCTGTCCAACTTTTTTGCAAGGGATAGTCTTCTTGATGGCCTTGGCAACTCTCTTTGCGAATACCTGGAGACCTGCGATCGTGTCGTCGTCAAGGTCGAAGATATAGTCGGTTTCTTGCTTGGGGATCACGAGGGTGTGGCCCAAGCGGACGGGGCTGATGTCAAGGAAGGCATAATATCGGTCATCTTCAGCCACCTTGTATGAGGGAATCTCCCCGGCTACGATTTTAGAGAAGATTGTCATGGTCAGAGCTCTATTTTTAGAATTTCAAAGTCGAGTACTCCTACCGGAGCCTGCACTTTCACAAGATCACCGACCTTGTGTCCCATAAGGGCCTTTGCTATGGGAGTGGAAGATGCAATCTTCTTTTCTGCAAGATTAGCCTCATTTTCAGTCACGATGGTGTAGGTCATCTGCATACCGTTCTTGACGTTCTTTATGGTCACTTTGTTGAGCAGTCCTACTTCATCAGTAGTAAGTTTGCTGTCATCGATGATACGTGAAGATGCTATTAACTCTTTAATTTTTGCAATTTTCATCTCAAGCATGCCTTGTGCTTCTTTTGCCGCATCATATTCGGCATTTTCTGAGAGGTCTCCTTTATCGCGAGCTTCTGCTATAGCATTCTTGATGGCCGGACGCTGCGCCTCGAGTTCTGCAAGCTCAGCCATCTTCTTGTCATATCCTTCTTTGGTGAGGTAAGTAGCCATTGTTAGTTTAAATATTGCGGATTTTGATCCGTGTTTGATTTTACGTTTTAATTTTTAAAAGGGTTAAAAAAGATGAGTCCGCTTTATCGGCTTTCCTCAAGCCTCTAAAAAGGACCCTTCCTATTTTGTGTGCAAAATTAACAAAAAAAAGTGATATATGCAAATTTACATAGTTACCTTTTGTTAAAAGTTCATAACGTAACTGATGCTTGACTCCTTATGTGTCTATATTGGCATAAGTGGCATGTTCTTCTATGAATTCACGCCTTGGCCCGACTTCCTCACCCATCAGGACAGCAAATGTATGGTCGGCGCTTGCCGCATCTGTCAACGTCACCCGCTTGAGCATGCGGTTCTCCGGATCCATTGTGGTTTCCCATAGCTGTTCAGGGTTCATTTCACCAAGACCTTTATAACGCTGCAAGACAAATTTATTTCGGTCGCCACCGCAGTAGCGGTCGACGAAAGATTGCACTTGCTGGTCGGTCCAAGCATACTCGAATACTCCTTTCTTCCCTTTCAGCGTGCATTTGTATAGGGGAGGGGTGGCTATGTAGAGATAACCGTTGTCGATGATCGGACGTATCCTGCGGAAAAAGAATGTCATCAGAAGTGTGGCAATGTGCGCTCCATCCACATCGGCATCGGTCATGATTATGATTTTATGGTAGCGAAGCTTGGATACATTCGGTTCTTTTGAATCTTCCTCTGTGCCAATTGTGACGCCAAGGGCTTTAAACATATTGACAATTTCTTCCGACTCAAACACTTTGTGCTCCATAGCTTTCTCTACGTTGAGGATCTTGCCTCGAAGTGGAAGGATAGCTTGGAAGTTGGGGTTTCTGCCTTGCTTAGCGCTGCCGCCTGCTGAGTCACCCTCGACGAGGAATATCTCACATGCAGCAGCATCTCTGCTCTTGCAGTCGGCAAGTTTACCCGGAAGTCCGGCTCCCGACAATGGCGACTTTCTCTGCACTTTCATGCGTGCGTTGTAGGCTGCATGGCGTGCAGTAGCTGCAAGTATCACCTTGTCGACAATGGCACGTGCCTGCTTGGGATGCTCTTCAAGATAATTGCGCAGCGCTTCGCTGACTGCAGTCTGCACTACTCCCATGACGTCATTGTTGCCGAGCTTGGTCTTCGTCTGTCCCTCGAATTGCGGTTCTGCAACTTTCACAGAAACTACAGCTGTCAAGCCGTCACGGAAGTCTTCTTTCGAAAGTTCTATCTTCAATTTGTCAAGAAGATGATTGTCATCAGCATATTTCTTCAGGGTAGAAGTAAGTCCACGACGGAACCCTGTCAGATGAGTGCCACCTTCAATCGTATTGATATTGTTTACGTAAGAATAAATATTTTCATTGAAAGAGGTGTTGTATGTCATCGCCACTTCCACAGGCACTCCGTTGCGTTCGGTCTTGAGGTCTATGATGTCGTCGATGAGCGGCTCCTTGCCCTGATCTATATATCTTACGAATTCCTTCAGGCCTTCATCGCTGTGGAATCTGTCGGAGCGGGGCTTCCCGTTTTCATCCCGGAAGCGCTCATCAGTCAGGGTCAGTGTGATGCCTGCGTTGAGGTATGCCAAGTCGCGAAGACGGTTGGCAAGTGTCTCGTAGTCGTAGATGGTCTCGGTGAAGATGCTTGCGTCGGGGTGGAATATGATGGTGGTTCCCGTATGGTCGGTCTCGCCGATCACCTGAAGATCGCAAGTAGGTTTGCCATAGGCATATTCCTGCATATGCACTTTTCCGTCGCGATGGATTTCAGCGCGCAGATAGTCGGAAAGTGCATTCACGCAACTTACGCCGACACCGTGCAGACCACCTGACACTTTGTAAGAACCCTTGTCGAACTTGCCACCGGCATGAAGCACAGTCAATACTACCTCAAGGGCCGGCTTATGCATTTTTTCATGCATGTCCACCGGAATTCCACGTCCATTGTCGTCAACACGTATGGAGTTGTCTTCAAGTATCGTCACGCGGATATCTGACGCAAAACCGGCGAGCGCCTCGTCGATTGAGTTATCCACCACCTCATACACGAGATGGTGAAGCCCCCGTCCGGATATGTCGCCTATATACATTGCCGGACGTTTGCGTACGGCTTCAAGGCCTTCAAGCACTTGGATATTGTCGGCCGCGTATTCTTTCTGCTGTATTTCTTCTTGTTCCATTTCAGTTTAATAATTTTTCCCCTTTCCCATCATCCCTTATTTCTTCTTTTCGTCGATTGCTTTTGCAATTGATGAAAAGATATTGTCTACATGTCCAAGCCCATCGATCTGGATATAGGAGCCTTTGCCTTGATAATGCTCTTTGAGTGGCTCAGTCTGGTTGTGGTAGACTTTAAGTCGATTGAGTATGGTCTCCATATTGTCGTCGGCACGTCCTGTCTCAGCTCCACGCTTTAGCATTCTGGCCACAAGTTCTTCCTCCGGAACCTCAAGACCAACTACACCGGTCAAAGATTCGCCATTTTCTGACAAAAGCTTCTCAAGTTCGACGGCTTGAGGGATGGTGCGAGGAAACCCATCGAAAATCACTCCCTTGCTTTCCTTTGGAAGCGATTTTAATTCCTGCCTGAGGATATCGATCATAAGATCGTCAGGAATGAGATGGCCTTTGCTGATATATGAATCAGCGATTTTGCCGAGCTCTGTCCCTTCCTTTATTTGCTTGCGCAGCACTTCTCCGGTTGAGATATGGTGAAGTCCGTATTTGTCGATGATTTTTTCGCTCTGGGTACCCTTGCCGCTGCCGGGGGCACCGAATAACACAAGGTTCAACATGGTGTCTGCTGATTTAATCGTTAATATAAATAGGGAGTGTCAGTCTTCCTTGATGACGTAGATGTCAGGTATATTACGACCCTTTCCATCAAGGTCAAGACCATAGCCAATAATGAATTTAGGCGGAATTTTAAATGCAAAGTAGTCTGGAGTGAACCCAGTCTGGCTACTCTCCGGTTTGTAGAGTAGTGTTGCAAACTTCACTGATGCAGGCTTTTGTCTCTTCAGGTCTTCTACCATACGACAAGCGGTCAGGCCGGTGTCGACTATGTCTTCAATGATGATGACATCGCGTCCTTCAATATCATCAGTCAGGCCAATTATCTGTTTGACTGATCCGGTGGAGGATGTCCCTTCATACGACTTGTATCTTATGAACGTGATTTTTGAATCATTGAGGCCGGTTGCCCGGATTAGATCTGATGCAAAGACGAATGCACCCGTCAGTACGCAGAGAAATATGGGGGCTTTGCCTTCATAATCCTTTGCAATCTCCTTACCTATTCGCTCCACCTGAGCACCGATCTCTTCTCGCGTCAAATATGGCACGAAAGTCAGACCATCTACAATTACTTGCTTCTCTTTTTGCATACGTCAATAGTTTGTGCAAAGATACAAAAAAAAATTGACATACCAAAATTTGTTTTCTCCCTCTTCTTGTTCCGGCAGCCTCTACATCAACTCAAAATCGGTGTCAATGGCTGTCACCTGGAATTCAGTCCGACGGTTTATCTGGTCGGCTGCCTCCTGATCTTCTTCTGAAAGAGTCTCGATATATTCTGGAGTCAACTCGGTTCCTTCCTCAAATTGAGAGAATTCCTTGTTGATGCGCTTGGTGACGGTCTTAGGCCTTGTCTTGCCGTAGCCGGTCCAGGTCAATCTCGATGGATTGATACCTTTCTCCACAAGATAATCCACAACGCTCTTGGCACGACGTTCCGAAAGGTCTATGTTGTATTCCTCGCTTCCTTTACGGTCTGTATGTGCGCTCATCTCGATCGATACGTTGGGGTTGTCTTCAAGCATAACGGCGAGTTCATCAAGGGCTTCCTTGGATTCGGGTCGCAATGTAGCCTTGTCAAAGTCATAGAAGATATTCTCTACGACACTCGGTTTGGATATGGAGGCAAGGATAAAGTCCATCCCATACTCAGCATCTTCCTCAGCGGTGTCGCTTTCAAACTCCACTTTCTGATTCAGATATCCCTTTGCTCCGGCCATCATGACATATTTCACCCCTCGTTGGAGGTTGAATCGAAAGCTTCCGTCGTCTCGCGCCACTTCCTTCTGGTTGGACCCGTCATTGCCGACAATCCTTATTATGGCATTGGGCACAGGCTCATCGTCCTTGTCCACAACCCATCCTTCAATGCTAATCTTGAGATCCGGAAGAAGGAAAGAATAGATGTGATCATAGCCCCGGGCATCGCCGCGGTTGCTGCTGAAGAATCCGGATTCCCCGGGACCAAACGTGATGCCAAAGTCATCTCCGGTGGAATTGATGGGTTGCCCCATGTTGTAGATGCTCCAGCGGTCGCCTGTTGAATTCAATTGAGCCTTGAAGATATCAAGACCTCCGAACCCGGAGTGTCCGTCGCTTGAAAAATACAGGGTGGAATCCGTGCGTACATAAGGAAATGACTCATTCCCTTGAGTGTTGATCTGTGGACCTAAATTTTCGAGCGAGCCTCCTCGCTCCTGAAGATTTATGCGCCATATGTCGAGACCTCCATATCCGCCGGGCATATCTGAAGTGAAGTACAGGTAACGTCCATCAGGAGAGACGGCCGGATGTCCCACTGCTGTCACCGTATCGTTGAGAATCTCGAATTTCTGTGGCGCACTCCAGGAGGCCTCGCTTCGTCGTGACGTATAGATTTCTACAGTGGTGCTGGAGGTTTCCGATCGCTTTGCCACAGTCAGATACATAGTCTGTCCGTCTGGTGAGAAAGACACTATTCCTTCGTCTGCATCGCTGTTCAGTTCCCCGTCTACAGGGCCCGGACGTTGCCATTCACCCTTCTCGTTCTTCTTGACCATCCATATGTCCCCTTTTTTCATTCCGGTTATCTCCGACTTGTTGTCGCCGGTAGCCTTTTCGTTGGTGGTGGTAAAATAGAGCACATCGTAATTTTTATCAAAATACATAGGGGCAAAATCCGAGCGTCTGGAATTCAGTATCTTGGATTGCTTCACTATGTATCTGCTTTTCGGAGCCTCTTTCGACGCAATGGCGATGTGGCACCCTCTGATGCCGGCCTTGGCGATCGGATCGTCAGGGTTCCATTCCAAAAATTTCTCGTATTCAGTGATGGCTTGCGGATATTTCCCAGTCGCTTGGAGCATCTGGGCAAGACGGAGATAAATTATGGAGTCGGTCTGTCCATATCTCAAGGCATTCTGATATGATGCGACAGCATTTGCAGGTCGGTTGAGACGCTGATAGCATGTGGCGAGTTTATATGCCACTTCTCCTCGTAGCGGCCTTTCCTCGGGTTTCGTCAGGCGGTTATATATCTTGCGATACATATTTGAAGCATTGAAATACTCTCCACGGGCAAGTGTGTCATCCGCATCTGAAAGCTTCACCGATTTGCATGAAGGAAACACTACCGCCATAAGCAGTATATATAGCGTGGTAATAATAAAATGTCTGTTCTTGCACATATGAATACAACGCTAATCCTTCTCTCTTTATTGTCAATTCAGGGAGTCGGAGAGTGTCTCCAGGCAACGTCGCACTTCTTCGTCGGTCTTAAACAATTTTTCCTTGCAAATTTTAAGCAATTCCAGCGCTCTCGAAGTCAGGGTTGCCAAAGAGTCTATGTCGCAGTCAGGACTCTGCATCTTAGCTGTGATTGATTCTAATTCGGCAATTGCTTCCGAATATTTCATCTCTTTCTTTTCCATTGTCTTTTCCATATTATGACTCAAAATTACATATAATTCCTGTCATATGCAAACGTTTTGGACTTCTTTCTTTCTTATGTCGCCTTTTTTTCTTAAATTTGCACTATGAAAAAGATACAAAGCTTCACGATCGATCATCTGACGCTCCTCCCGGGAGTATATGTCAGCCGAAAGGATACTACCCCGGCTGGCGATGTGGTCACCACATTCGATATCCGTATGACGGCTCCAAACCGCCAGCCGGCTCTCTCTATATCCGCTCTTCATGCCATCGAGCATCTTGCGGCAACATTCCTCCGAAATCATCCGGAATGGGGAGAACGCATAGTATATTGGGGGCCTATGGGTTGCTGCACGGGCAATTATCTTCTCCTCAACGGTGATTATGAAAGCTCAGATATCATATCTCTCATGAAGGAGACATTCCAATTCATTGCAGAATTTGAGGGGGAAGTCCCGGGCGCGTCACCAAAAGATTGCGGCAACTATCTGCTAATGAATCTTCCTGAGGCAAAGATGGCAGCTCGCGACTACCTGAAAATCCTCTGTGATCCCAATCTTAGTATAAAATATTAAAGAATTTGGAATAGCTCTAAATTCACAAATACTATTCGCAATTAGAATAAAATTAATTCTAAATTCCACATTAGATTATGGCTCATCTCTCAGAACGCGGTTTTGAAATGCCGGCGTCCCCAATACGTCGCCTTGCCCCTCTTGCCAATGAGGCAGTAAAGCGAGGCATAAAGGTGTATCGCTTAAATATCGGTCAGCCGGATCTCCCTACACCTCCTCAGGCATTTGAGGCTTTGAGAAATATTGACCGGGAGGTCCTTGAATACAGCCCTTCAGACGGCCTTCCCTCACTCCGGGCAAAATTAAAGGAATACTACCACCGCTTCAACATAGAAGTTGATGTGGAGGATATCATTGTCACGTGCGGAGGTTCGGAAGCTGTGCTGTTCTCTTTCATGGCATGTCTTGATCCGGGAGATGAGATAATAGTGCCCGAACCTGCCTATGCCAATTATATGGCATTTGCTATATCTGCAGGTGCTAAGATTGTTTCAATCCCGTCTTCCATAGACAAGGGTTTTGCGCTCCCTCCGATCGAAGAATTTGAAAAATTGATAACTCCGCGCACTAAGGGTATCCTCATCTGCAATCCCAACAATCCTACGGGCTACCTATATACTATAAAGGAGATGATGCAGATTCGCGATTTGGTGAAGAAATATGATCTTTTCCTTTTCTCTGACGAAGTGTACCGGGAATTCTGCTATACCGGAGCTCCATATGTCTCGGCATTCCATCTTCCCGGCATTGAGGAGAATGTGGTGCTCATAGATTCCGTATCCAAGCGCTATAATGAGTGCGGTATTCGTATTGGCGCATTGATTACTAAGAATAAGGAACTAAGGGCAAACGTCATGAAGTTCTGTCAGGCGCGTCTCTCTCCTCCGCTTATCGGACAGATAATTGCCGAGGCTTCTGTTGATGCTGACCGCGAATACATGCTTGATGTGTATAATGAATATGTCGCACGACGTAATTTCCTTGTTGACGGTATTAACAAAATTCCCGGTTGCTATTCTCCTATTCCAATGGGTGCTTTCTATACAGTGGCAAGCCTTCCAGTAGATGACGCTGACAAATTTTGCGAATGGTGCCTGCGTGACTTCTCATACGAGGGCGCTACTGTCTTTATGGCACCTGCATCCGGTTTCTATACGACTCCCGGTGCCGGTCGGAATGAGGTGCGTCTTGCTTATGTGCTAAATAGGGAAGAACTTGGAAAGGCTCTCGTAGTGCTTGAGAAGGCACTTGAGGCATACAATTCCAGATCCGATGGTGGGAATAAGTAGGTACAAAAAAAATTGATTGTCGTCACGACAACCAATCTTCTGTTAACCTTAAAATCTAATACCATGAAAAACTCGATGCAAAATTAATAATAAATTTCGAAAGTATGTTGTAAAACATATAAAATTCGTTTGAAATTAACATTATTTAACTTAATACAAGAAATACCTGAATATTAGGATGCACTTTTCGTGTGTCCGGATAGTTATTGTGAAATGACAAGAAAAGACATTAGAAAAGGCACATTGGTAGTGTTTATAAGCGCTGCTGTTGCTACCGCAATTGTTTTCGGTCTTGCGTTCATTCATCAAAACCAAAAGACTGAGGATGCTGTGAAAATAGCATCTCTACCCACGCATTTATGGTCAGACTCATTGACTAATGAGCTGTCAGATGCTCCTGAACTTGAAAAAATGGATCGGGAGATCGAGCGATTCATCGGCAGATGGAACATAAAGGGATTGTCACTGGCGGTGACCCGCAACGATTCCCTTCTTTATGCCAAAGGCTACGGGTGGGCTGATGTCGAGGAAGGGAAAAAAATGACCCCTACCAACATAATGCGTCTTGCATCAGCCTCAAAACTTGTGACCGCCATAGCCGTGATGCGACTCGTAGAAGACGGTAAGTTGCGACTTGATTCAAAGGTGTTCGGCCCTGATGGTATTCTCAACGATACGGCTTTTACTGAAGCAATAAATGACAAGAGGCTATTCGATGTCACTGTCGATCATCTCTTGCAGCATAAGGCGGGTTTCGGATTGGGTGCCGGCGATCCTATGTTTAATACAAAGGATATAATAGCCTCAAAGCGTCTGGCTGGTCCACCGACAAATGAAGAACTGACACAGATAGTGCTGGGACGTAAAATAGCTTTCACTCCCGGACAAGGTTTTAGATATTCCAATTTCGGGTATATGTTGCTTTCTCTTGTGATTGAACGATTGACCGGGAAAAGTTATTGGGATTATGTGACAGAAGAGGTTTTGCATCCTGCAGGATGCTACCGATTCCGTCCTGCCACTAATTATTATGCCGATCGGAGCGAGGATGAGGTGCATTATTATGGTCCGGACACAATCGCGGTGGAAGAATACAATGGTAGTGGCAGGATGGTTCAGCGTGTGTATGGTGGCAGCAATGTCAATGGATTGTTGGGAGCAGGGGGGTGGTGTGCTTCGGCATCTGATCTGGCACGTCTGGTAGCCGCTACCGATAAGTATCCGCACGTCGCCAACATTATCAGCAATGAGTCTATTGACTCGTTGACAGCATATGCTAAGGAGGGCAGAGTGTCAAGAGGCTGGAGCGAGATTGACGAGTCTGGCAAATGGCGGCGCACTGGAACGCTGTCGTCGACACATACTTTAATTGAAAGGTTTCCTAATGGAGAGTGTTGGGTGATGATTACTAATAGTGGAGTCTGGACAGGCCACAACTTCTCGCGAGATATGACAAGGCTAATAAGCAACCTTCGCCCTCGTTATTCCGACCTTTTTCCCCGGCGTGACCTATGGTAGCATTCGACAATGATATGTTATAAAACATATATTGGGTGTTAAACTTATGATTCATATTAAGGTTATACTTATATAGTGGTACTTTCCACTTAATTAAATAGTAAAAAACATGGCCTATAAAATCGTAGAAATTGAAGGTATCGGAGATGCCTATGCCGAAAAGCTCCAAGCTGTAGGAATAAAGACAACAGAAGATCTTCTTAAAGAGTGTGCTTCACCTGCCGGTCGCAAGAAAGTTGCAGACGAGACCGGTATCAGCCCCAAACTTATCCTCAAATGGACAAATCATGCGGACCTTTTCCGTATAAAAGGGGTGGCCGGTCAATTTGCGGAGCTGCTTGAAGCTGCTGGCGTAGACACAGTCAAGGAATTTCGTCATCGTGTAGCCGCAAACCTTCATGCCAAGATGGTTGAGGTCAATGATGAAAAGAACCTTTGTAATCGCGTTCCTTCAGTGCCGGAGCTCGAAAAGATGATCGAACAGGCTAAAGAACTTGACCCCGTGATCACATATTGATTTTGAAAGCCGGTCTTCACGCCGGTGTAATACAAAAAGACAAAATAATTCCACACAGAGTCCACACTGGGATTGCTCCCGGTGTGCTTTCTGTGTGTTGTAGCAATATATGAAACTGAAATATATCTTACTTTCAATAATCCTTATTTCATTCCTGTCAGCCTACCCGATAGTGTGGTATGACGGTAAGAATCCGGTCACTTACTATTTCCCAGATAATTGCGATCCCGTGGTGAGCGTCGCAGCCTCTATGTTTTCCGGAGATATGGCAGCCGTCACCGGGCATTCTGCAAAAAAGACCACTACCGACGGGGCAGCCATTCGACTTTATCAACTCGACAATGCATCTGAAGAAGAAATAAAGTCAGCAAAAAATGCGGGCATTGACGTAAAAAGTCTCCGGAATCTGACTGATGGTTTTGCTATCACTGTCTCAGATGGTGTGATTCACATTGCAGGAGCAAATGGCAGGGGCACTGCCTATGGGCTTCTCGAATTGAGTCGCAAAGCAGGTGTCTCCCCTTGGGTGTGGTGGGGCGATGTCGTGCCCGCAAAAAAAGATATATTGGTATTAGATGATGATTTTTCCGACATCCAAGGTGCTTCTGTGGAGCGTCGCGGCATTTTCATCAATGACGAAGATTGGTCGCTCAGGCCATGGAGCCACCTTAACTTCGAACCTTCAGAGAAGACAGAAATAGGCCCTGCTACGTATCGAAAAATATTTGAACTTCTCTTGCGCCTTCGCGCCAATACTCTTTGGCCTGCCATGCATGAGGGCACCACGGCTTTTTTTCTCGTAGAGGGGGCAAAAGAACAAGCCGACAGTTGTGGTATGATTATTGGATCATCTCATTGTGAGCCCTTGCTGCGCAATAACGTGGGAGAGTGGAATGTGCAAAAACAAGGACGATTCAATTATCGGACAAACAAGGATGAGGTGCACAGATACTGGAAAGAGCGTCTTCAGCAGGTGAAAGATTCAAAGGGTGGCAATATCTTTACTATAGGAATGCGGGGCATCCACGACAGTTCGATGGAAGGATACAATACTGTCCAAGAAAAATTCGAGGCTCTCCAGGAGGTGATTGATGATCAGCAAAAACTTATTGCCGAGAATATCGGGGATCCTGCCTCGCAAGACCAGATTTTTGTGCCATATAAGGAAGTGCTCGAATTGTATGAGATGGGGCTTGATGTCCCGGACTATGTCACACTCATGTGGTGTGATGATAATCATGGTTATCTTACGAGGCTTAGCAATGATAAGGAGCAGAAACGTAGCGGTGGAGGAGGTGTATATTATCACCTCAGCTATTGGGGGCAACCTCATGATTATCTTTGGCTCACGACCACACAGCCCGGTCTCATTTGGCATCAGATGCGTAAGGCATATGACAATAATGTGCGCAAGCTATGGATTGCAAATGTCCATGATCCTAAGGTTGCCGGATATGATCTTGAACTTTTCCTCGACATGGCATGGGACATCGGCAGCATAGATGCCTCTTCCTTGCGGAGTCACTATAAATCATGGCTTGCCCGACAATTTGGCGAGGAGGCAGCTTCGCTGATTTTTCCGGTGATGCATGATTTTTATCGGCTGTGTGGCCAGCGTAAACCGGAGTTCATGGGATGGTCGCAGGTGGAAAAAGACCGTAATCTTTACGAGCGACGCTTGACTCCGGTCCGTTCTTCGGAATTTAATCCCAAGGAGTTTGGCAATGAACTTCAACGATATGTCGAAGAGTTCGACAGAGCATCATACGTAGTCGATTATGCTACAAAATTTGTTGATCCCTCGCTATATGATGCTTATTTCACTGCAATTATATATCCGGTATGCGCATCTGCAGCACATGCAAGGTCGCTGCTCAAGGCTCAGGAAGCTCGAGCGTTGGCGTCAGGTCGGAATGCCACGGTCGACCGTGCTTTGCAAGAAGAACTTATCAAGCAGGCTTGTGCAGAGAGCCAGCGGGCATATCAGGAAGTGAGGAAATTGACGGAATACTATAACGAAGTGGTATCTGATGGCAAGTGGAAATATAGTATGGATATGCGTCCTCGTGATTTGCCGGTATTCTTTGCTCCGTCATTGCCATTGACTCTTACAGAACGTGAGTTGCAAAGATATCCCACTCCGGATGTCGGCAATCCGACTTTGCCTGAGCCCGGAAATGTAGTTGTGGGCAATGCTGACTCTTTTTCTCAGGTTAAGGGTAGTGCGTCTCCTGTCGGCATGCTCGGGCATAGCATGAATGCTGTAGCTATGGAAAAGGGCTCTGCTCTTATATATGACTTCGACGTCAAGGAGGGCGGAGAAGGGGTGATGCGAGTGGCAGTCATTCCCACTCATGCCTTGGATGGAGTGGATGTGCGGTTTAGCGTTAGTGTGGATGGCTCGAGCCCGGAAGTGTTCAGTCTGAAAGAACCGTTTCGTTCCGAACGATGGAAACAGAATGTAATGCGAGGGCAAACCGTAAGAAGCATACCCATGTCGCTTGAGCCCGGCAAGCATAAACTTGAAATCAAGGCACTCGATGACAATGTAGTCATCGATCAATGGATGTGGGATCCAAATGCGTCGAGAGCGTTCTATCTGTTTCCCATATGAAAGTATGAAGGTGAAAATAAAATTTGCATCATACATAAATTTTTACTAATTTAGTGCCCTCAAAAAACAATATTATGAAATCATTACGTGAATTATTCAGGATAGGCACAGGTCCGTCATCATCGCATACGATGGGACCTCGCAAAGCGGCTGAAACTTTCCGCAACGAGCACCCCGAAGCTGATAAATTTGAGGTGACTCTCTATGGAAGTCTTGCTGCTACAGGCAAAGGACATATGACGGATGTGGCTATTTTGGATGAACTTGCAAAATCAGGAAAAGAAGCTGAAATCATATGGCAGCCGGACATATTCCTTGACTTTCACCCTAACGGTATGAAATTCCGTAGCCTTGATGCAGAAGGCAACCAGACAGGCGAATGGACCGTGTTTAGCGTTGGTGGAGGTGCTCTTGAAGAGCCGGGAAAGCCACATACGGAGTCTGGCGAAATATATCCGCTCAATACAATCGGGGATATAATGGCTTATTGCGAACGTACCGGACATACATATTGGGAATACGTAGAGCAATGCGAAGGCCCGGAAATATGGGATTATTTATTGGATGTTTGGAAAGTGATGAAAAGTGCCGTGGAACGGGGTCTGAATAGAGAAGGTCGACTTCCCGGTCCGCTCAACCTTCAGCGTAAAGCTTGTGCATACTATGTGAAGGCAGGAGGATACAAGGACAATCTCAAGAGCCGTGGCCGCGTTTTTGCCTACGCACTTGCCGTTAGCGAGGAAAATGCATCCGGTGGCGAGATTGTGACTGCCCCTACTTGCGGTTCAAGCGGAGTGATTCCCGGTGTGCTTTACCATCTTTGGGAGAGCCGACATTTTGCTGATGCACAGATGGTGCATGCATTGGGCACAGCCGGTCTTTTTGGTAATGTGGTGAAACATAATGCTTCCATTTCCGGAGCAGATGTCGGTTGCCAGGGTGAGGTCGGTGTCGCATGTGCAATGGCAGCCGCCGCAGCTACTCAACTTTTTGGCGGGAGTCCTGCACAGATTGAATATGCCGCTGAGATGGGTCTGGAGCATCACTTGGGCATGACATGCGACCCGGTATGCGGACTTGTGCAAATACCGTGTATCGAGCGCAATGCCTATGCAGCAGCGCGCGCTTTAGATGCTAACATTTATGCATCCTTTACTGATGGCAACCATCGTGTTTCTTTCGATAAACTGGTGACTGTCATGAAAGAAACGGGGCATGATATTCCATCTCTATATAAGGAGACTGGCACCGGCGGTCTGGCTAAGGATTACGTTCAAATGCTTCGCAAATAATCATAATTATGAAATTTGAGGTGAATGTGCTTGGATGTGGAAGTGCGAAGCCATCTCCTTTACATAATCCTTCTTGCACTGTAGTCAACTTTCGGGAGAATCTCTTCATGATTGACTGTGGCGAAGGTGCACAAAAAGAACTGCAGCGTCAGCGCTTGAAAATCCCACGTCTCAACCATATTTTTCTTACCCATCTTCACGGCGATCATGTCTTTGGGCTTCCGGGCCTTCTTGGCACGATGGCTCTGTCCGGTCTCGAAGGAGACATCACCATACATACCTTTGAGGATGGCAAAAAGATACTTTCTTCAATTTTCGACTATTTCAACCGAGGATTGCCAATCGATGTGAAGTTTAATGTCTTGCGTCCGGAGGAGGCTATAGTGTTTGAAAATGACTCTTTGCGCGTTCGTGCTGTGCCTCTTCGGCATAAGATCCCTGCCGTAGGATATGTTTTTGAGGAAAACCCTGGCTTAAGACACATAAATAGGGAAATGTGTGATTTCCATGGAGTCCCCTTGTGGGCTTTCAATAAGATAAAGGCGGGAGAGGACTTCGTGAAGGATGACGGCTCAATAATTGACAATAAGATTCTGACCAAAGATCCTTCTAAACCACGGAGCTATGCCCATATCAGCGACACTTCATATATGCCTGATTTGGCGGAAAAGATCCGGGGTGTTGACTTGCTGTTCCATGAGACGACTTATTTGACGCAAGACAAGGACAAGGCAAAGGAACGCGGACATTCCACTGCAGCTGAAGCTGCAAGAATAGCGAGCGATGCCGGTGTCGGGCGATTGCTTACCGGACATTATTCTTCACGATATAAAGATGACTCACTTTTCCTTGCGGAAGCTAAGTCAATATTCCCTAATGTGATTTTGGGCAAAGAGGGTCTCCGGATATCTGTCTGAACATCCATTTTCTGAATTTTAGACAAACTCGGAAGTCTTTCTTTGCTAAAACCTTTGAAGAATGAGGATTTTTTATTAATTTTGCGCAAAATATAGCATTCAACGAAAACAACCATATTAGGATATGAAGTTAAAACGTTTTTTAGTCCCATTGATGTTGCTTATCGCGCTACCGGCTGTGGCACTTACCGACGAGCAGGTGATGGCTTACATTAAGACAGAGACTGCTACAGGCAAGTCGGCGAGTCAGGTTGCAAAAGAGCTGATGGCACAGGGTGTGCCTATCGAACAGCTCCGTCGTATTCGCACACAGGTAGAAGAAGAAAAAAACACCCAAGTCAACGCGACTACAGGAAGGGCTTTGCGGTCAAGACTCCGCGAGGAGGAAGCTGAAAGTGAAGAAGACAACCATGCAGTAGAAGATGTGGATGAGACCACAACTGCAAGAAAATCAATTTACGGTCATGACATATTCAATTCTCGTGCACTGACTTTTGAGCCGAATTCAAATATGGCCACTCCAAAGAATTATCGACTTGGTCCCGGTGATGAGGTGATAATTGACATATGGGGAGTTAGTGAAGACAATATTCGTCAGCAAATATCTCCTGACGGACGAATTATGATCTCCCAGCTTGGCCCGGTGTATCTTAATGGCCTTACAGTGGATGAGGCCAACAAACAGCTGAAAAACATTTTCGCAAAAAAATATTCCGGTGTAGGAAGCGATACTGATATCAACCTTACACTCGGTCAGATCCGTTCTATTCAGATAGATGTTCTCGGTGAGGTGAGAAGGCCCGGTACATATAGAATATCTCCTTTCTCAAATGCATTCCATGCTCTCTATAATGCCGGAGGCGTCAACGATATTGGCTCGGTGCGAAATATTGAAGTATTCCGTAATGGCAAGAAGGTGTCTTCGATCGACGTCTATGATTTCCTGTTTACAGGAAAGGATGTCGGAAATGTTCGTTTGCAAGAAGGTGATGTCATCAAAGTGCCTCCCTACAATGAACTTGTGCATGTCGAAGGCAATGTGAAGCGCCCGATGTTCTATGAGCTGAAGAATAATGAAAACCTTGCAAAGCTGATTGAATTTGCTGGTGGATTCACCGGCGATGCTTACAGCGATGTGGTTCGTGTGCTGCGTCTCAATGGTCTTGACAAGGAGTTGAACACTGTTGAAAGCAGTGATTATTCTACATATTTGCTCAAGGATGGCGACGTTGTATCCATTGGCACTGTAACTGACGAATTTACTAATAAGGTAGAAATCGGCGGTTCGGTCTATCGCCCCGGCACATATGCCATCAGTGACAATGTGCGCACCCTTCGTCAGTTGATCCAGACCGCAGAAGGTCTCACCGATGATGCCTATCTTGGTCGAGCTCTTATGTATCGCGAAAAACCTGACCGTTCGCTTGAAATCTTGTCTATCAATCTCGGAGATATCATGAACGGTACGGCTGCAGACATAGAGCTTCGTAAGAATGACATCATTAATATTATAAACATCAATAAAATCACTGAAAGAGGTGGCTTGACCATCCAAGGTCTTGTTGCTTCACCCGGTACGTATGCATATGCTGATGGCACCACGCTGAAGGATCTCATTCTTCAGGCCGGTGGTCTGCTTGAAGGTGCATCAACAGCTCGTGTGGAAATCTCAAGGCGTATCATTGATCAGAATGCAACTGATGCCACCACCAGACTTGCCGAGACCTTTACCGTAGATATAGAGCAGGGTCTGGATGTTGGGGCGGCCGCTGAATTCCAACTTAAGCCCTACGACCTTGTTCAAGTGAGAAAAAGTCCTGCATATAGCCCGCAACAAACAGTAAGTCTCAATGGAGAAGTGCTTTATCCTGGCAACTACGTCATTGAGTCGCGTAATGAAAGAGTTTCAGATCTTGTTCGCCGTGCAGGCGGTCTTCTTGAAAGCGCATATGTAAAGGGTGCTTATTTGCGTAGAGTCCGTACAGCCGACCAGCGAGAGATGCGAGATGAGATAATCCGTCTTGCAAGGTCTCATGATCAGTCTGAAGACAGTATCATAATTGACCCGTCAGTGACTTCGACACGCTTCACGGTTGGTATCGACCTTAAGAAAGCTATAGAATCTCCGGGTTCTACCGAGGACTTTGTGCTTCAGGCTGGCGACGTGATCTTTGTTCCAGAGGAGCAAAGTACTGTATCCGTGACTGGTGATGTACTTTTCCCAAATACTGTAGTGTTTGTCCCAGGGAAAAAAGTGAAATATTATATTGAGCAGGCTGGTGGCTACGGTGACAATGCAAAGAAGAATAAAACTTATTTGGTTTATATGAACGGTACAGTGGCCAAGGCAAAAGGTAATGTCACAATCGAGCCCGGTTGCCAAATCATTGTCCCGGCAAAACCGGAAGGAAAGAGTTTCGACTGGACGAAGGTACTTTCTATAGCTACTACGTTAGGCTCAATAGCATCCATGACAGCTGCCGTCGCTGCTATTTTTAGAAAATGATTTTTCAAGAAATTATTTAAAGACATGAACTCCACTGATAAAGATATAAAAGGAGACGACATAGAACTCCGCACGTATGATCGTGCTGATGCCCAGGTTGCAAATCAAGATGACGAGCAGGAAATCGATCTTCTGGAGCTTGCAATGAAGTTGTGGAACCAGAAGAAAAAGATTTG
This sequence comes from Muribaculaceae bacterium, assembly GCA_029060285.1. Lineage (GTDB taxonomy): Bacteria > Bacteroidota > Bacteroidia > Bacteroidales > Muribaculaceae > Lepagella. The sequence continues at coordinate 21,287 of JAIDUH010000008.1, forward strand.
CTTATGGTGTTTCATTGGTGCTATATTGGGTGTTGTGGTGGCCTTCAGCATTCCGAGGGAGTATACCACCGATGTGAAGCTTGCTCCTGAGCTTGGAAGCAACCAGAGGGCGGGTGGCAGTCTTGGAGCCATGGCGGCAATGGTAGGACTCGGCAATGGCGTTCAAGCCGGTGGGGATGCCGTCAACCCAACGCTTTATCCTGATGTGGTGAGTTCCGTTCCATTCCTTGTCGGCCTGTTCAATGTCCCTGTAGAAGACATCGATGGAGAAAAAAAGGTGACTTTAAGAGAATATGTTGAAGAGGACTTGAAATCTCCATGGTGGTCTGCAATCATAGGACTTCCTTTCAAGCTGATTGGATTGTTGACTTCAGACGATGATGAAGAGGTGGATCCAAACAAGCCTACAGATACCTTCCAACTCACTAAGCCGGAAGACGAAGTGGTGAAGTCTCTTGAAAAGAGAATCACTGCTTCTGTGGATACTAAGACATCTGTAATTACTATTTCTGTAATGATGCAGGATCCTTTGATTTCCGCTACTATTGCAGATACTGTAGTTCACAGGCTTCAGGAATACATCACTGACTATCGTACCAATAAAGCACGCAAGGATCTTGAATATGCCGAGTTGCTCAACAAGGAGGCTCAGGACAACTATTATAAGGCACAGCAAAAATATGCTGATTATCTCGACCGTAATAATGGCTTGATCATTCACTCTGCGATGACAACTCGCGAACGTCTGCAAAATGAGGCTACCCTTGCGTTCAACCTGTATAATCAGACTTCACAGCAGGTGCAGTTGGCAAAAGCCAAGGTGCAGGAAAATACTCCGGTTTATGCTACGGTATCTCCGGCTTCTGTGCCAATCAAACCTACGTCACCTCGTAAGGTCTTGATTTTGGTTGGTTTCGTATTTTTGGCATTCGTTGCTTGTTCTGCATGGATACTCTATGGAAAGCCCCTTGTAGAGGAGATGAAAAAGAAGAAAACCGAAGAGGGAAATTGATTTGAAGAGAATTCATTTAATACTTATCATACTCGCTGTCATTTTAGCGAGACCTTCCGCCACAAGAGCCGATGAAATGTCGGAGCTTGTGGCGGCTGTCGCTGCGTCTGTGCAAAAGGAGCAGATGGCTAAGGATATAGTCCAGGGCTTTTCGGATGATGCAAAACCCCGTTATAAGCCAAAAAACAAAGGTGTGGATTTGGATTTGGCTATTCTTGATGGCATAATTAGCTCCATTAAGCGGGAGAATCTCAGAAACATGCGTAGGGAAATATTCGGTGAAGAAGATGATTATTTAGGTTCTTTAAAGGACGAATTCCTTTATCCGACGCTTGGGAGAGCTGATTTTTTCCGTCCGGTGCCCGGGATTATCACGTCGCAATTCGGATGGAGACCAAAATTTCAAAGAATGCACCATGGTGTCGATCTGAGCCTGAATGTTGGTGATACTGTAAGAACTGCCATCAGCGGGACTGTTGTTCATATTTCTTATGATCCTGATGGCTACGGTCATTATGTTGTGCTGTCGCATCCTGATGGCATGGAGACAGTTTACGGCCATCTTTCATATGCTCTCGTTAGTCAGGGTCAATTCGTGTATGCCGGTCAACCTTTGGCTATAGGGGGCAATACTGGCAACAGTACAGGCCCGCATCTGCATTTTGAAACGAGAATGGGAGGCGTGGCGGTAGATCCGACTTTGCTGTTTGATTTCTATGGAAATTTTCGGTATTTTGCCGAAGTTGAAGAAGAAATGCCTGTTGCAAAAAAGCCTACATATAGTCATCAGTCAAAATCTTTGAAAAAGGCGGAAACTTATATTGTAAGATACGGTGACACAATGGAAAGCATAGCGCGTCAGGCCGGTATCTCAGTTATACGGCTTTGCCAGCTTAATATGTTGAATGCCACAGATCCTCTTGTCATAGGTCGTATGCTGAAATTAAAATGAACTTTTACGTAAGTTCTTTCATCTTTCTGTATCTTGGTTTTCTGCTGTATGATGACAATTTGGGATTTTTAGGATTCCCGCTTGATATATTATGCTTTTTTATGATTTTAATATGGCTTTTTTTATTAATTTTGCAAGCTGATATTTTAAACTTTACATAATATGAAAAATCTAATCTTACCATTGGCGGCAGTCGCTCTCATTCTTGCCTCCTGCGATACCGGGACTCGTGATTCCTATCAGACTCTCTCTTATCCTGAATATAACCTTATTATTGATAATCAGGATGCATCGGCTTCGGCACAGGCGTCTTATTTGGCTTACGAAGTTAAGCACAATATTTCAAGAAATGTTGTGGATATCAAGGCAAATGACTTGGTAATCAACAACCAGAAATATTCCTTTGAAACTGATACGATGGATCTCCGCACGAAGACATACACAGTAGAAGGTGTAGGTCAAGGTTATTTTCTCTATTTTAATAAAAATGGACAAGCGAGCCTAAATGGCAGCGTAAGCAATATCTACGGGACGTTCGTATTTAACTATTCTGTGATGAACAATTTGCTTAATCCTGTCTATACCCAAGATAATGTTGGGCAACGTCTTGATCTTAGCTACACGCTCAATGACCGCTATAAGGTGCAGACATTCTGGCCCATGGCAAGATTCGTCGGACAAACAACTTCTGTCACAGACGGTATGTCACATACTACAAGAGGTTCAGACTACGTGACGTCAATTGATTTTGAGAAGAAAACGGCAGCGGTTTATGTCTACAATGCAGATTTGTCGAAAGATCAGGCATCCTCATTCCCGAAGGTGATTCGATTTGAGAATATTCCAGTTGTGTTCACTCATGATGGATTCTCTCTTGAAGCTTCCGCTCCTAAGACAACAATTCTTGGAAAGAAAGATAACACTGTAGCGATGGTGGACTCAGTTGGTTTCAATGCTACAGATTTTTCTTTGCATCTGACTTCTGCTGACCTCACTGAAGCTATTATCAGCTATAATTTAGGTGGGCATAGTGTCAACTTCCGTGGTTGTTCCATCCTAAAACCCGGCTTTAATTAAAAAAAGTTGGTAAAATATTTGGTGGATTAAAAATTTATTACTAACTTTGCAGTCGCAAACGCAAAGAGACAGCGACTGCAACTTCTTTTTGGAGTGATGCTCGAGTGGCTGAAGAGGCACGCCTGGAAAGCGTGTATACGCCAAAAGCGTATCCCGAGTTCG
>JAIDUH010000080.1 GCA_029060285.1 Muribaculaceae bacterium
CCGGAGATAAACTTCGACTTTGATGTTCCGGTCTCGGACGGTCAGCTGGTCCTTTGGGATTAATCTCAGTATCGCGCAATTATCGATTCTAGTGTGGCAATCCCTATAAGACCGCATGGAGCTTTGTATATATACTAAAAGATTATATTGGGCATATTTATCCCGAACTCACGTTAAGTGCATTGGAGAAAATCTCATATGAATCGATGTCCATAAGCCTGACATCATGAAAATCCTTCTTACTGAGCTCAGGCATATGGAAATTTACCAGAAAAATTGTATTTCTTTAGTCATGATTTCTGTATTTCGGCACTAAGTTAGTGAAATTTGTGATTAGATGCAAATATTTTATAATATTTTTCAAAGAAACGAATTATTTAGGTAGCTTGTCTAAGCATATGACCATATGACAAAACGAAAAAGCGCATAAGCTATGGCTTATGCGCTAATTTTTTAGGATGTTTGGATTGATTATTTCTGAACGTATTTCTTGCCGTTCTTGATGACGAGGCCACGATAACTTTCATCGACACGCTGGCCGTAGATGTTATAGAGCACTGCTTTGACATCAGCGTTCTCAATTGCACTTACGCTTGAAGATCCCTTCGGAATGGCGTTAAATTCTGAAACAACAGCTTTCTCAAGTCCATCCGGCCACAGACCACCCTGCCATGCTGCTGTAATCTTTACAAAGTTGAGATGAACATACTCTACATCTCCAAGCTCACTGAACATGTAGGTGAACTTACCATCTGCATCCGTATTTACGCGGATATCAAGTCCGGGACCCTGAAGCTCCTGACGATTGAAGTATAAACGTACAGTGATTCCAGGAGTTGCCTCTCCTTCGATACCGGCATATCCAGTCAGGTCAGCATAAAGGTCACCGTTGCAAGACTCCGGACCGATAACCATATCCATCTGGCCAAGTTCCTTGCCGATGTTGTATTCGCAATTGACTTCTCCGTCTTCAACGATGGTTGCATCTGCACCCCAGCCTGTCCACTGATGCCACCAACTTGCTGTAATAGCATTCTGAGGAGTCTCAACCTCTTTTTTGATCAAATCCATGGATTTAACCTCACATTTCTCAAGACCATCAGGCCACAGACCACCCTGCCAAGCTGCCGTAATCTTTACGAAGTTGAGATGTACAAACTCTACGTCTCCAAGTTCACTGAACATATAGGAGAACTTACCTTCTGCATCCGTATTTACGCGGATATCAAGTCCGGGACCCTGAAGTTCCTGACGGTTGAAGTATAAACGTACAGTGATTCCAGGAGTTGCCTCTCCTTCGATACCGGCATATTCAGTAAGGTCGGCATAAAGGTCACCATTGCAAGACTCCGGACCGATAACCATCTCCATCTGGCCAAGTTCCTTACCGACGTTGTATTCACAATTGACTTCTCCGTCTTCAACGATGGTTGCATCTGCGCCCCAACCTGTCCACTGGTGCCACATTTCTGCCGTAAGTGGAGTCTGAGCATTCATGCTCATTGTAGCAGCCACAGCTGCACACATTAGTGTAAATTTCTTCATGATTTAATTGGGAATTTGGGTTATATAAAATGAATTGAAAAGGGCGTGGCACAGTCAGTTATGCCACGCCCTAACCTTAATCAATATTATTTATTGATGTATTTCTTACCGTTCTTGATAACGATACCACGATATGATTCGTCAACACGCTGTCCGTATACGTTGTAGATTACATCGTTAGCCTTGACTGCAGAAATGCTGTCGACAGCATTATCTTCACCGCTTTTCTGGAACCAAAGCTTCACATTGTCAACATAGCACTGATTCAAGCAGGGGAAGAAACCAATGGAGATACAGAATGAAGTAAGCTTACCGAACTCGTCGCGAACCTGATCAGCATCCCAGTGAACTGGCTCAGTAACATTTTTACCCTCGTCATCAAGGATAGGCTCACCATTTTCATCAAGCTTATTCTGTTCAAAATCGCGTTCTTTCCATTCATAAGCAGAAGGACGGAATTCTACGTGTTGCCATTCGTTGACAGTAGAAAGAGCAGTGTTTCCACATGCTGAACCATCATTGTTAGGACACCAGCCCCAAGCATAGCTTTCTTTCATCTTAAGTATGGGAGCGCCATTCTTATTAGAGAATGTATATTCATTCTCAGGTTTACCATTTACCTTATCAGTTGTATTGATGCCGGGAAGATCTGTCTCATAGATATCATATTCCACCAGACGGAGATCATCAAAGGTGTAACCTTCCGGAACAATTACATGATCAGCAATGAAAATCTGAGTCCAGCCACCATATACGATGTGTGCACAATTATTGTTATAATCATCTGGACCCTTATCGATAATCATATCAGAACGGTTTATACCGCCACCGTTTGAGCCAAGATGCGGAGAATCAGCAGTCTTCTCATCTTCACTAATTACCGATACTTCCCAGTTATCGAAATTGAACTCTACGCAAGCTGCAGTAGACTTGTCAAGGGCTGCTTCGTCTTTCTCACGCTGAGTAACTTCCTTTTCAAGATAGAAAGTAATTTTCTTGATATAGTAGTTTGTAGAACCATTTGCACCCAAGCAGAAATCAAAAGAAGCGGGAGTACCGGTGTAGAGATCTTCAGAACCCATCACAGTCATTTGAGATGGTTCAAACACTAATGTGTTCCATTCGTTAACTACAATTTCTCCTTCAAAATAGAGAGGATTTGTAGTTTGCTGAAGCTGGATAGCGAAAGGAACATTATCGTCCTGAGTAGGCTTATATTCTACTTCCACCATAAGGATGTTGGAGAAATTGAAACCAGCAGGAAGGGCAAGTCCAGCGTACTTAGCCATAGTGCTCCAAGAAGGTAAGCCAGCTTCATTTGTAGCAGGAACCTGAATTGTGTTTCCGTTTTCATCTTTAAGTTCATTTCCATCGTCATCTGTTGCAGCGACCATGGTTACGCCATCAAGAAGAAGGAGATTGCCTTCATCAGTAGCAACTACTTTCATATTGGCATTTGGACCACCCCAATATGAGCTGAGCATATAGCCCTCCTCCATCTGAGTGAAATCTACTACGAACTCTTCGGAAAGAGTTTCGGCATATGCATTCATTGCAAACATGCCTGCCAGCGCGAGGGCTGACACTGATTTCAGATAATGAAAATTCATAAGAAATCTTTTTTAAGGTTAATAAATAGTATTGTTGTTATTATTGTATTGTTTAATCGTTTAGAAATTAAATTTTCGAGGGAATGACTGGGGGTCCAATTTAAAATTGAACACCCCATTTGATTTTATCTGGATAGGCCTTTTACTATTCCCTCGTAAACGAAGCTGCGGTTGCCATTCTGCAGCCAAGGAGCTGTCTCATATGCGGTGTCAAACACAGAAGAGAATGAGATACCCTTAGCATTGCTGCCGAGCTCTGAAATGAATGTGCGAATGACCAGATTGTAGTACTCACCTACAGTCTTACGTTGCTCTACAGTCAAGTTGACAGGGTTAGCCTGACCACCATTCTCATTAAGCACGTTAACCTTGAGCACCATCCTTACAGGCTTGCCTAAAGAAGCGAGATTCTTAACACTTGCAACTGTGGCAGCATCGAGAGAAGACTGAGAAGAAGCCTCAAGGCTACATGTGGTGTTGAGCACAACGTTGACACCATCCACTTTCACGCCATTGCCTTCAAGTTTTTGCACTTCGGATTTAAGAGCGGCTACTTCGGAAGCCATTTCATCACCTACAGCGAGATTTTGGCTCACATAGAAGTTCACATCACTTCCAGCCTTTGCAACGACCGACTTCTCAACGTCAGCAAGATATTTCTCACCGAGGTAATCACTCCATAAGAACCTGGCATTCACTGATTCGAGTGGCTGATCGAAGATTACGTAATCCTTAACGGATTCTCCGCATATATCAACGATACCGTCAACCCATTTGTAGAGTTCTCCATTGATGATTTCAGTCTTCTCCTCCGGAGACTTAACGATCACCGTGTCATCTCCGGTCCTGTGTTCAAGACGGATTGAAATATCATCTATGCAGCAGCTCACACCTGAACCATATGCACCAAGAGCCAACTTGAATTTATTTACCTTAAGTTCCGCCTCCTTGAATTTGATTTTGGATACATCGAAGATAAAATCTTCCCATTTTCCTTTATTTGTATAAGGATTGGTCTTGTCGTTGTCGCCTGAAGCTTCAATTTGAATTCTGGCGGCTGTAGGAGTTCCTTCCAACAATAGACATTTCAAATTCACTCTTGAGACATCTGCAAGAGTAGCCCCTTCAGGAAGAGTAACCTCAATAAGAGGAACGTCCATTGTCAGCTTAGTGCCGCCCAAAACCTTACCTTGCACACCAAGAGGATCTTCCATAATCTGTACAGCCACATTTCCCGCAGATTTCTTTTGTGATGGATAAGCAGTGCCAACCACATCGTTCTCAAAATCTGTAATTAGAATTTCCTCATTCCAAGGCTCGTAGGGGATCACAACGTCCTCGAGCAGCGAATTCAGATAGAAAGCCGGGATATTGACATTGGAGTTAAGTGCAGGGCTAAAGACACCAACTCCTGCCTTTCCTGCAGTCTCAACAAGATTGGAAACAGCAGTGAAATCATATGCATTTTCCTCATTGATCAAGGCAGAGGGAGTAATGCTCACGGCACTTTCCACCTGATCAAAATTTGTCTTGACAACGCTGTATGCGAGTCCCTCTTCGGCAAAGGAATTGGGATCCACCGCCACTCCTAATGTAATTCCTGCATTTGAAGAATATTCTGAAAGGACAGAGTAAGAAGCAATCTGCTCATCAAGTTCCACGCTCTCAGGCTTGTCCATCCTGAAATTACCCTCATATCCATCGGCACAAGAAGCCATAGCCAAGGCGAGTGCGGGGAGAGTGTAAATAAATATCTTTTTCATATTTCACATAAATTGAGGGTTATT
>JAIDUH010000081.1 GCA_029060285.1 Muribaculaceae bacterium
GTACCGACCGTAAAGATAAAACTGAGCCGCAACGGTGATATGGGAGCTGATCCTGCCAACGCCTTTGCTCCAGACAGGGAAGCTCCTGCTTTAGAAACAGCGGCTTTACCTATTGCCGGCGAACGGAAAACTGTCTATGTGGAATACTTCGATAAGAAAATAGAAGCCACAGACCAAAAGCGAATAGCAAAGGAATTCGCCAAAGCGGAGAGGCAGAGGGAAGAACTCACAGGAATTCTTCAGATCGACACTCCCGACCCGTACTTCAACGTGCTTGGTCCTGTCATTGCACACGCTGCTGACGGCACGTGGGACGGCAAGACATGGCAACATGGTGCTGTAGGATGGCGTATGCCATTGAGCGGTTGGCGCGGTGCGTTCAGCGGTGACTTTCTTGGGTGGCATGACCGCGCCCGTACGCATTTTGACGCATATGCCAAGTCGCAGGTAGACAGTGTGTCTCCCATATATCTGCATCCCTCGCAGGATCCCGGCAAGAATATGGCGAGGGCAGAGAAGAAATGGGGCACTCAGATGTACAGCAACGGGTACATTTGTCGCAATCCGGAGCGCAACGACCAGATGCATCACTACGACATGAACCTCTGTTATATCGACGAATTGCTTTGGCATCTGAAGTGGACCGGAGACCTTGACTATGCCAGAAAGATGTGGCCGACCCTTAAGGCACATCTTGAATGGGAGAAGAGGAACTTCGATCCGAACGATGACGGACTCTATGACGCATACTGCTGTATCTGGGCAAGCGACGCGCTTTACTACAATAGCGGGGCCGTAACTCATTCATCAGCATACAACTACAGAGCTAATAAAATCGCAGCGGAGATAGCCGAGAAGATAGGTGAAGATCCCGCTCCATACGTCAAAGAGGCTGAAAAGATTCTGAATGCACTAAATTCCACTCTCTGGATGGAGGATAAAGGTGTGTGGGCAGAACATAAGGACTTCATGGGGCATCAAAGACTTCATGACCATCCGGCTCTTTGGACAGTCTACCATGCCATCGACAGCGATGTGGCGGATGATTTTATGGCATATAGTGCCACAAGATATATCGACAATAATGTACCGCACATTCCTGTTGTTGCTCCCGGGCTTGAAGATGGGTATGCCACAATCGCAACCACAGACTGGATGCCGTATGCTTGGAGCATTAACAATGTGGCTTTTGCCGAAGTGATGCATACCGCGCTTGCGTATTGGCAGGCTGGCCGTGCGGAGGAAGCCGCGCGTTTGCTGAAGAGCTCCATGCTCGACGGGATGTTTTTGGGCAACAGTCCCGGCAATATCGGACAGATAAGCCATTACGATGCGGCACGAGGGGAGTGTTACAGGGACTTCGCCGACCCGACTGCAATGATGGTGAGGGCTGTGGTTCAGGGACTGTTTGGTTTTGCACCGGATGCACTCAACCATACTGTCACTATACGTCCGGGATTTCCTTCTGATTGGGATCATGCTTCGATCAAGCATCAGGATTTCTCGTTTGACTTCAATCGAGAGGGGAAAAAAGAGATGTATAAGTTCAATGTGGGTCTTGATTCCGTCTGGACTGCTAAATTGATTCTTCCGGCCTTGACGGATAAGGTGAAGTCTGTGAAGGTTAATGGAAAGAAGCATATGTGGGAACCGATAGCCACAGCTATCGGGAGTCCTATGCTTCGAGTTAATGTTCCATTGTCAGGAGAGATGACGGTCGAAATTGAATGGAAAGGGGATTATGCGTCACAAGTGCCGCAACGGGGAACAAACCCGACAAAGAAAAAGGCTTCCGGAAATGTGAGGGCTGGATTTAGGGAGGTCAAGAGCGGTGATTTCTCCTGGTGGGAGGAAACGGAGAGTTTTACCCATGCCAAGCCGGACTCTTCAATGCTTGGACTTGATTTGAAGGTTAGCCCTTCTGATAAGTACGAGACTATAGACCTGAGCGGTCTTTACAACGCCAACATCACCGACATTTTCCGCAATCGGTATGAATCACCACGGTCTCCATATACCACTTTGCAGATACCTATACAAGGAATAGGCGAGTGGTGTCATCCCGATGATACCGCACATATCGACGACAGCGGTCTCAGAAGAATGATAGGAGAAAACGGCATATTAGTGACTTCCATAGGCATACCTTTCGCTTCCGACAAGGTCGGAAAGAACATCATCTACACTTCGCTTTTCGATAATTATCCTGATCGGGTGTCAGTGCCTCTTAGCGGTAAGGCCAAAGCTATCCAACTGCTTCTTGCCGGAAGCACCAACCATATGCAGAGCTATATGGAAAATGGAATTATCAAAGTGAAGTATACTGATGGATCGGAAGAGAGTTTGCCGCTTATTGCTCCCTACAATTGGTGTCCTATAGAGCAGGATTACTACGTCGACGGCAAGCAGTTCCGTCTTGACACCCCGTGTCCTTACCGGATTACTTTTAAGGAGGGAATTGTCTCGGATGACCTGGGAGAAGCTCTTGGAATCCAAGGAGTCTACGGACGCAGGATTGACGGCGGAGCCGGCGTAATGCTCCGGATAGATCTTGATCCGACGAAAGAACTCAAGGAACTGGAACTGGAGACGCTATCGAATGATGTGGTCATTGGATTGGCGGGAGTAACGTTGGTTAAAGATTAAATATTGGAGTATCTTTCTTTGGAAGGATACTCTTTTTTCATTTCGAAGTAGATAATTGGGAAATTTCTTGCTAATGTTCTGAAGAATAAGTATCTTCAAGATAGTCGCTTGCATAATCGACAGTAGGAACGGAGAGCTTATATGGAAGAATGGATTTGGGAATAGATGTTTTACACTCTGTTAAGCTGTAATCCTGACAATCGGTAATACTAATAATGCTTCGTCCGATGGCTTTCTCAACCTTCGTTATTGTCTGGAGACTGAGATTTTCTTTACCGCTTAGAATCTTTGTAATCTGGCTTGGGGAGACTGCCATCTTATTGGCAAGTTCTTTTTGCGTGATTTTTTCAGTGCGTAGGATATGCCGGACGCAGAGTGCGAATTTAGCGGAAAGAGATAGCCAGTCTCTGTTCTTTTCCCGAAAAGTTCTCTCTTGATACTCAGCGTCATTTGTTGGTCGAGCGATTTTTTTTAATTTTTCTACATTGAATTTCATAGCATAATTTTTTAAATGTCGTTACTTTCTGTTATTCCATTAATTTTAAGGAAGGTCAATACTACATCAATTTTATTGAAGACTTTGTCTTTCAATACAGGTGAATCCTGTATTGTGGATCCTAATTTGATACCTCCGTATACTATTAGGTAACAGTTTGAGTCAAGTTTGATAGCATAAAGTCTTAATAAAGATGGAGAATATGGACCATAAGATTTGACTGGTTCCAACGACCAGAGACATTTATATTTTCCACCTAAGAAATGAAAATAATCATCGAAATCTGGAGATAGGCCTTTTTCGCAATTATGGACTATGCGTTTGATATAGGTCTCAAGATTATCGGCCTCATCTATTACTTTTTGTGCTGATTTTTCAGGATTATTTGGATCAAGACCAGCTTTAATCCAAAAATCAGATTGGATATAACTCTTATGTTCTGTGAAGAAGTTTATGAGATAGTCCAAATCGTGCCATTCCTTGAAAACACGATCATATTCATTAAGGTCTTCTTCATCAAAACCGATGCTATAGAGCAAATCATTATAGATTTCTACAATCTCCATATTTACTTATAGGTTTATTTTGGTACAAAAATAATTAAATTATAATATATAACAAAATATTATAGAATAAAATTAACCCATATGTAAAAATATTAGTATTATAAGCGGTATATGAATGGGAGGGGGATGGTGAAGGTGGTGCCGGAGGAGGCGGTGGCGAAGGAGATGGGGCCTCCGTGCATGCTGACGATCTGGCGCGATAGGCTGAGGCCTATGCCTGAGCCGCCGCTCTTCGTGGTGAAGAAA
>JAIDUH010000082.1 GCA_029060285.1 Muribaculaceae bacterium
AATAAAAAGAATCATATTTTTAGTGTTTTATATTGATTTTTTGAATTCGTAAATAAGTTTAAACAACTTCAATAATAAGAAAGTCTCAGTAAATGAAGACGTCTATTATTCTAAAACTGTAAAACTATTTTCTGATGAAAAAGACCATTATTCTTGTCTTGCTTCTAATGTCGGTTATTACGACATTCGCTGACGTAAGCCTATCATCCACAAGAGGAGTTTGGGCCAATGATAACGCTGAGGCGGTGATAACCGATGAGATATGTATATTATATGCCAAAGTTGATTCAACGATGCAGGCGATACTTGAAGTTCCTTCGTTAAGTCTAACACATAAAACTGTATTTGAAAAGGATGGATCGGTGACTGCTGCAAAAGTCTCGACGCCACTTGAAATTAAGACTGAAGGTGAGTTTATTGTCATCGGGGGGGAGCGGATGCGAAAAGTTGAGGAGATAGAGATTGTGGCTCCATATGAAATGCCAGAGTGCAAGGATAAGTCTGATGTAGGGAAATGTCTTCAAGAATGGCGTCTTGGGGTGAAATTTGTCATGCAGGATGGCGAGCCTTTCTGTGAAATAAACACTAACCGACATCTTTTCATATATTCTGTGGTTCCGTCAATGGTGTACATTCGGGCGGCTGCGACGAGAAACAATGACGAAGGCACACTGTTTTTTCAGAATATTCGCATGATGAAAAATCAGAATACGGGGGAATACACTATGAGCATTATGCCTGAAAACTTTAATTTAGCCAAGAAAGACCTTGAGATCGATAACTCCAAGTTTAATGCTAATGCCTGCTATTTCAGTGAGGATGGGGGCATCTACTGGTCGCTTATATCATACAGTCCTGATCTTATCCTGCTCAACGGATGTGGAGAAACATATCAGGTGGCGAGGCCCGCTAAAGACGATCCCATTGAAGAATGGATAAAGTATATGCCTTATTAGAATGAATTTTAGGAAAGGGCGTGAACCAAAGGAGCTTCACGAGTGTTTAAATATCGTAAAAACAATAAAATTAGTCTTAAGTCTTCAGCCATTAGTCTAAGTCTTAAGAGTAAGAGAAAACATTAATCTTAAAAATAAAATTATGGAAACTTTTGAAGAAATAATCCAATCTCCGACACCTGTCCTCGTGGACTTTTTCGCAACCTGGTGCGGTCCTTGCCGCATGATGCATCCCATCCTTGAAGAACTTCATGAGAAGATGGGCGATAAGGTAAGAATCATCAAGATTGATATAGACAAGAATGAACAGCTTGCTGCCAAGTATGTGGTTCAGTCAGTTCCTACGCTGATGATCTTCAAGAACAACAAGCTTGAATGGCGTGGTGCCGGTGTGCATTCGGCAGCTGACCTGCAGAGATTGCTGGAGGCATACATTTAATATAATGCAGAATTCATAATGCATAATGCATAATTAGCAGACAGTACAATATACTTTTATAGCATATTGAATAATCCCGGACCGGAAAATGGTTCGGGATTATTTATTTTTAGCTCGCTATAACCCATTGTGGATCGGTTAGCGTATTTTCAGTGTCTTGAATTATGCATTGTGAATTATGCATTATGAATTATTTGAAGGAATCGGGGAGATCGTTTTCGTAGAGCACTGTATCGCCGGGGGCGAGGATCTTGGCGAGGAGGGTCTGGGAATCTGCAAAAGAGTCAACGATGTGGAGATTCTTTTCGTCGAAGTCGGTGGAACGGATGCCGTCGACGAGGGCATTGCGGTTGTAGGCACCTACAATGACAGCTACGTCGAGTTTTTCCCCGATTTGTTTGCCAAGTTCGCGATTGAGATTTTCCTGTTCGCTTCCAAGTTCTATCATGCCGGGTGTGACGATAATTCTTTTTCCATCCTTGAATTGAGACAGGACGTCTACCGCCATTCGAGAGCCTGCCGGGTTGGAGTTGAATGCGTCGTCAATAATTGTCACTCCTCCGGGGGTGCGCTTCACGTTGAGACGATGTTCAACTTGATCAATGGAATCTACAGCCCGGCGGATTTCTTCATGTGTTACTCCAAGATGAAGTGCAACTATTACAGCTGCCACCAAATTTGAGATATTGCATTCTCCTACAAGGCGGGTATGAAGATCAATTCGAGTTCCGTCTTTCCCTTCTACAGTGAAATCAGTGCCATCAGGAGTGTATTTGACGTCAGTGGCTATATAGTCGCATCCTTTGGTCTCAGCTACACCATAACGAGCCACTTTAACATTATCGACAGGACGGTTGGCACTCCATTCGAAATCATTGTTGATCACTCCGAAGCCGTCGGATGGAAGAGCATCGATCAGTTCAAACTTTGTCTTTTGTACGTTTTCTATGCTTTTGAACGATTCAAGGTGCATGGGACCAACTGCCGTTACAATACCGATCTGAGGATGCACCATATCGCATATTTCCTTAATGTCGCCGAGTTGCTTTGCTCCCATTTCACAGATGAACACTTCATTATAGGGCTTCATCATCTCTCTGACAGTGCGAATCACGCCCATCGGAGTGTTATAGCTTCCGGGGGTCATCAACACGTCATATTTCTCAGAAAGTATTCTCTGCAGATAATGTTTGGTGGATGTCTTGCCATAGCTTCCGGTGATACCAATTATTTTAAGATCCGGCATACTCTGTAGGATAGAGACTGCTTCATTGCGATATTTTGCATTAATCGAAGCTTCGACCGGTTTCAGTACCCATACTGCAAGGATTGCAATTGCCCAGGAGAATATGCAAAGGAAGAGTATTGCGCCAAGGCTTAGCTGCCCACCGCTATAATAAAGGAAAGCGTCGCTTCCGCCTCTTCCTACAGTAAGTATGACTGCAAGAGAAAAAGCTATTGCAAAGACCGCGCATACACTATATATACGTTTGACTCTGGGAGTGTAGACAAGGGGTTTCTTGAATTTCTTACGTAGCATTACTATTGCCTGTACGCAGCATGCAGCTGCCACGATCAGGGCATTGAGAGCTGGAGTAAGCAGAGTGGAAAATAAGAGGAAGAGAACGCCTACATTCACAAGGCGAGAGGCAGAGGATATGTCGCCAGACTTATTGAGCCATTTCCAATATCGGTCTATGCGATAGCTGTTTTGCTGGAGCATATGTATGTCATGACGGAAATTCAGGATCATATATAGTCCGCAGATGACGAGGATTACGATTGAAAAAGCATTCACTTGTATTGGGGGTTTAGAAGTTTATGGGAGTTATTTAAGGAGTTGAGAATAATTAAATATGATTCATCATGAGGATTTCATATATTGAAGAATGAGCTGACCACGGCTTTGAATCCGAACGGATTGTCGAGAAAGGAGTAATGTCCGCAACCGGGGAATGAAACAAGCCCAGCGTCCGGAATAAGCTTCTTCATTGTCTGGGCATCTGAGAGGGGAGTGGCAGTGTCATCTTCACCCCAGACGAGAAGCACGGGAGCCTTTATGGATGGCATTGCATATTTCAAATCCTCATTGACACACTTGCTCATGATGGCGCGCATCTTGGGAGAAGAGTTGCGGTAGTCGGCAGATCCTTTCTTCCCTCGGAGTCTATCGACTATTTCAGCCCCCTTTTTCTTTCCGCAAAGAAGCATGACAGTATTTTTCATAGCCTTGAATGAATATACTTTCCAATAATATGAAAGGCTGCGTTTGGGCTTGATGCCTGCTGAGTCTACGAGAAGCACTTTGTCGACATCGCCTCTTGAACTCAAGAGTATGCTGATGCGTCCGCCGAATGAATGTCCGATAAGGGAAGGCTTTTCAAGCCCAAGCATTGTGATAAACTTCTCCATCATCGCTGTGAAGTCTTCCACGCCCCAGACAGATGGAGGTTCTGTGCTTTTGCCATGTCCCGGAAGGTCAACATTGATCACCCTCATTTTCCCTTTGAAAATATTTTCAATGGATGCTACCGTGTCGACATTGCATCCCCAGCCGTGCATGAGTATGACAGGGCGGAGATTTTCTTCGCCTGAATCGCGATAGTGCAGCTTTACGCCATCTATGTCAATTGTCTTGTCCATGAAGCTTATTTAAGGAATCTTTTGGTAAGGTCATTGTAAGCATCTATGCGGCGGTCGCGAAGGAAAGGCCACCATTGTCTTACATTTTCTGAGCGGTGAAGATCTATATCCACTATTTCTTCAGCTGACTTGTCTTCTGGAGCTAAATATAGGAATTCTCCTTGAGGACCGGCCACGAAACTTGAGCCCCAGAAATCTATGCCTGATGAAACTCCCGATAGATCTTCTTCAAAACCGACTCGATTGACGCTGACCACCGGTATGCCGTTAGCCACAGCATGTCCTCTTTGCACTGTGATCCACGCCTCTCGTTGTCGCTTTTTCTCATCTTCCGGATCATCCGGGTTCCAACCTATTGCAGTGGGATAAATCAATATGTCAGCGCCATCAAGAGCCATAAGGCGTGCAGCTTCGGGATACCATTGGTCCCAGCATACAAGAACACCGAGCCTCCCTACAGAAGTATCTATTGGATGAAAACCCATATCTCCGGGGGTGAAGTAGAATTTCTCATAGAATCCGGGATCGTCCGGGATGTGCATCTTGCGATAGCGTCCCGCCACGGTGCCATCTTTCTCAAATACGACTGCTGTATTGTGGTAAAGACCGGGAGCACGACGTTCAAAACCGCTCGCTACCAGGACCACCCCGTTATCGCGAGCTGCTTTTGAATAAATTTCTATGAAATCTCCGGGATAAGGCTCTGCATATCGAAAGTTCTCGACATCTTCGCATTGGCAGAAATATAAGGAATCGTGAAGCTCGGAAAGCACCACCAGCTGAGCTCCTTCTTCAGCCAAGGCCCTTATAGATGCGAGATTTCGCGCTCGATTTAATTCCACATCTTCTGAAAATGAATGCTGTATAATTCCAGTTTTTATCATTGTTGTCAGTTTTGAATTGTCAGGGTTCAGATTTTTAGAATTCCTGCCGGTATTTGCATAGTGGCGCAATGCAGTGATCCGTGTTGGCGAAGGAGAGTACGGCAATCTACGCCGACAACCTTATGGGTGGGATAAGCAATTTTTATGCTTCGCATGGCGAGCTCATCTTTATCGGGTTGGGCATAGGTGGGCATGAAGATCACTCCATTTGCCACAAGATAATTGGCGTAAGTAGCCGGCAACCGGCTTCCGTCAGTGTCCAGAACCGGATCGGGGAGTGGAAGCTCCACGAGATTGTAGGGATTTCCTTCTGCCGTGCGGAACAAGGTCAACTGGGCTCTCATCGCGAGCAGGTCTTCAAACTGGGCATCGTCAAAATTCTTGGTTCCGGTGAAAACTATGGTGTCATCGGGCGCGAGCCTGGCAAGTGTGTCGATATGTGAATCTGTATCGTCACCTTCTAAAGCCCCATAGTCAAGCCATAGCACATGGTCGGCTCCGAGGCGTTCACGGAGTTCATTGTTAAGCTCGGATTTGGTCTTCCCTCCGTTGCGGTTAGGGCTTTGCAGACATCTTGAAGTCGTCAAGATTGTGCCGTTACCGTCTGACTCTACAGAACCTCCTTCAAGAATAAAATCCCGCTCATTGCGATAGGTGAGAGGTTGGAGCATACCCTTCTTGTCAAGGTTGAGATTGACAAGGTTGTCTTTATCGGCTGCAAATTTCAGTCCCCAGGCATTGAATCCGAAGTCAAGGGCACGAAGACGGTCATTTCTTAAGACTGTGATCAATCCATAGTCTCGGGTCCACGTGTCGTTATACTCCATAGGAATATATGAGATGAACTCTTGATCCGAATCTTGCATGATTTCCATCGCTTCGCCCACATTGTGGCAAAGGAGGGCTACTTTGATGCCCTCATCGGTGATCGCCTTTACGAGTCGCTGGTATTGTCCGGTAGCTTCCGGGAGAATATAGTCCCAGTCCGTATCTTTATTGGGAAGAGCGAGCAGGACGTATTCTACAGGTTCCCACTCGGGTATGAATCTTATATCTGACATCTCTTGTAGTTTTTGACCTATTAGGGCTTTTAATCCTACAAAATTATAAAAAATCTCCGAGTCTATAACCTTATATTGATCTTTTTTTATTAAATTTGTAGAATAAACCATAAGAACACGTATGAAACAGCACAATACAGCAGAGGAATTCTCTGTGGCAAAACAAGAATGCCGCGATTTATTTGAAAAGAAACTTTTTGATTATGGCACTTCGTGGCGCATAATGCGTCCTATGAGCTTGACCGACCAGATCATGATCAAGGCAATGCGTATTCGCAGCATAGAAGATAAGGGGGTGGCTCTTGTCAACGAAGGCATACGCCCTGAGTTCATTGGAATAGTCAACTATTGCGTCATGGCTCTCATACAGCTCGATCTTGGACCCGGAGACAACCTTTCCCCGGAGGAGTGCATGCGTCTATATGATGAAAAGCTCAATGGAGCAACTCGTTTGATGGAAAATAAGAATCATGACTATGATGAAGCATGGCGCCATATGAGAGTCAGCAGTTTCACTGACATTATTCTCCAGAAATTGATGAGGACAAAGGAGATTGAGGGGCACGACGGAAAGACTATAGTGAGCGAGGGAATAGATGCCAATTATATGGATATGATCAACTACGCCCTTTTTGCTCTTATCAAGACTTCTCTTTCTTATGAATGACATAAAGAGAAAATAATCAATTTTCAATCAAAAGAAAGTCATCATGCCGGAGATGAATGAAAAGGAACGAAATGAAAAACAGATGACGGAGGTGAGAAAGACACCGCTCGGAATAGAGAGGAAGTTTGATCGTTTTGGAGATTGGCTGGATGATTCCTGGGCTTTACGCAAGGCTAATCCGCTGCTTAACAGATATCCTAAGATCCTTACTTTCTTGACCTGGATGATGCGGCTTGCCGTCGGCTGTGTATTCATTGTTTCGGGACTGTCGAAAGGAATTGATCCCTGGGGCACTTACTACAAGACGATGGAGTATTTGGAAGTGATGCATATTCCTATCGTGGAGTGGGGCAACACTGTATTGGTCCTTTCCTTTATTCTTTTTTCAGTAGAATTCATCATTGGCGTATCTTTGGCTTTTGGATGCTTCCGGAAAGCGTCTCCAATCATGGCAGCTCTGTTCATGTTGGTGATGCTTCCGTTGACGCTATGGATTGCCATTTCCGATCCTGTGGCGGATTGTGGTTGTTTTGGAGACTTTTTGGTTATTTCAAACTGGTCTACATTCATCAAGAACTGTCTGATATCTCTTGCTGTGATATGGCTGTTGAAATTTAATGCGAAGGTCAAGAGCCTCATATCTCCTTACCTTCAATGGATAGCAGCGGTGGCTATGGCTGCTTATATAGTTTTGGTAGGCTATGTAGGATACTGGCAGCAACCGATGATTGATTTTAGGCCATATAAGGTTGGAAGCCGTCTGCTTTCTCAGGACGGGGAGTCGGAATATATTCCGCATTATGAATTCATCTATGAGAAAGATGGTGAATTTAAGAGAATCGGGGAGGATGATGATATTCCGGACGAAGCTGAAGGGTGGAGGTTTGTAAGGAGGGAAGAAAAAGAATTCACAAAGAATCCTGATGCAGCATTGGCTGAGGCTGCAGACACCCCCGATTTCAGAATCTGGAGTGAGGATGGCGAAGAAGATGTCACGGAAATGCTTTGTGGTTTTGACCGACAGCTTATCTTGTTTGTGCCCGATATAAATAGCCTTTCCATGGCGACGAGTTGGAAAATCAACCGTCTTTATGATATGGCTAAATCTCAAGATACAGAATTTTTTGCCGTTGTGGCAGGAAGTCCTGATGCCATAGAGGAATGGCGTGATCTATCTTCCGGACAATATCCTATTTATACTGCTGAAGACACTTCGATAAAGGAGCTCGTCAGAGGCAACCCTGCGTTGGTGAGTCTTGAAGATGGAACAATAAAATGGAAATCGGCATTGAGCGCATTGAGACTTAATGAAGAGGATGATGATGCATCAAATGAGATCGCTACATATCCAATAGGCAAATCAATGAGTGGAGAGGAAGCCTTGACAGACATCAGTCTGATATTTGCATCTGTTTTGGCATTCCTGATTCTGATCTCTACATTGCGCTACAGATGGTCAGTCTCGCCTCTCCTTTCTGGAGGCGTCGATGCGAAGAAGAATGAAGAGGAGGATTGTAAAACTCCAGAGAGCTGATCCTCCGTAACTGAAGAAAGGCAGCGGTATGCCAATGACCGGACATAATCCAATGACCATTCCAATGTTTATGCATATGTGGAATATCAAATAAGACACCACACAATAAGCATATACTCTTCCAAAAGGAGTGCGTTGCCTTTCAGCGATATGGATCACTCGCAAGATTAAGGCAAGGAATGCAAGAAGTACTGCGCTGCTTCCGGCAAAGCCTTCTTCTTCTCCGATAGTGCAGAATATAAAGTCAGTGTGCTGTTCGGGTACATATTTTAACTTAGTCTGCGTGCCGTTGAGGAATCCTTTTCCGGTCATTCCGCCTGATCCGATTGCAATTTTCGACTGATTTACATTGTAGCCGACACCACGAGGATCATCCACAATGCCAAGCGCTACCTTGATACGCATCTGTTGGTGTGGTTCAAGTACATGTCCGAATACATAGTTGACAGAGAAAAGAAACATGACAGAGGCAGCTGCGAAAATGATAGTGACGACATAACGCTCGATCTGGTGTCGGTACATCGCAATGGAAACATATATTAATGCTGCGATGATGATACCTAAAAAGTACCACGTGCCCGGCACTTGGATGCCGGACAATGTTAGTGCTGTCACGATGAGTCCGGTTCCGGTAAACCCTATAAGGACATTTCTTGTGATTATCGGATCTTTACAATAGAAAAGGAGCATGCAGCAGAACACTGCTATAATCATGCAAAATACAGTGAATTCGCCTACCGGAATCCCGAGAAGAAGTGGCTCTACAAATTTTACTGCCACCACAAAATAAGTGATGGCACATACAGCCGAGAAAAGCACAAGTCCACTCATGCCTTCACGGTATAGCACGAAAAACAGGGATATATAGACGAGCGCAGATCCTGTCTCGTGCTGGAGCAGGATCAAGGTGACCGGTATGAAAATGATAATGAAAGCCCTGAAATAATTACTTATCTTCTTATTGAGATTGAAATTATATGAATTAAACAGTTTGGCAAGTGCAAGTGCGGTGGCAAATTTTCCGAATTCTGCCGGTTGCAGGCTTACCGGACCCAGGACAAGCCATGATCTGGAGCCTTTTATGTCTGGCGCGACAAATATGGTCACCACCATAATGAGAAGCACCACTATGTATACCGGATAGGCATATGTCTCGTAGATTCTATAATCGAACAGGAGAATGGCGCATCCAATGATGATGGAAAGACCTATCCAGAGAAATTGCTTCCCGGAAAATTCATTAAAGTCAAACATGCTTGCACGGTCGAAGTCGTAGCTTGCTGCATATATGCTGACGGCTCCTGCTACTACGAGTATCAGATATATTATGATGGTAGGCCAATCAAGCCATCGGAACACCGAGGTGTTGGCATCAATGTTCTTTGACTCCACTTGAGATGATAGTATTAGCGTTCAACATTCTTTCTTCAAGATATTTTCTTTCAGGGGCTATAGAGCCCTTCAGGTATTTCTCAATTATCAGGCTGCCTATAGGCACACCGTAAGTGGCTCCGAAGCCTGCATTCTCCACATATACAGCTACAGCTATCTTAGGATTATTCAGGGGAGCGAATCCCATGAAGACGGAGTGGTCTTTCCCTCGAGGATTCTGGGCAGTACCGGTCTTGCCACATACTTCAAGTCCCGGAAGATTTGCAAGCCTGCAGGTTCCTCCAAGTACAGCCATCCTCATTCCTTCTGCTATTTGTTCATAATATTCTTTCTTTATAGAAGGTTTCCTTTTCTCATGAAATTTTGGATCCATGACGGTATCACTGATTTCCTTAACAACATGAGGGGTGATAAACCATCCCCGATTGGCTATCGTTGAGGCAAGATTGGCAATCTGGAGTGGGGTGGCAAGCACTTCGCCCTGACCGATAGATATGGAAATTATTGAATTGGCTCTCCAGTTGCTCCCTCTGAATGAATTGCTGTAATATTCAGGATTTGGAATGAAGCCGCGGCTTTCAGATGGAAGGTCTACTCCAAGACGATACCCATATCCCATTTCAACCATATAATTTTTCCATTTTTCTAATTGAGCCGAGGGGGTGCTCCCATTTTTATCTATGAAATTCTTAAGTCCCCAGCAGAAATATGCATTGCACGATGTCGCTATGGCTGGTTTTAGAGGAAGTGGAGAGCCGTGGGCGTGGCATCCTACACGAATTCCGTTGACGTAGCCATGATAACATGGGAAGGCAGTAGAAGGCGTTATGGTGCCTTCTTGAAGGAATATGAGTCCTTGAGTCGGTTTGAAGGTAGATCCAGGAGGATACATCCCTTGTAAAGCCCGGTCGTAGAGTGGCTTCAGTTTGTTAGAGACAAGTGATGCATAATTTTTTCCACGATTCGAACCAACCAGAAGAGCCGGATCATACGTCGGCGATGACACCATGCATAAGATTTCGCCTGTCTGCGGTTCGATTGCCACGATTGCTCCGATCTTTCCCTGCATAAGTTGCTCTCCATATTCCTGAAGATCCATGTCAATGCTTAGAGTCAGGTCGCGGCCGGCAGTCGGAATCACATCGTGGACTCCATCCTCATATTTGCCTTTGATGCGGCCGAGAGCATCCTTCATCAGAATCTCAACGCCTTTTACACCGCGAAGATATTGCTCATAGCTTTTCTCGACGCCAAGGTCGCCCGTGTAATCGCCACTGCGGTAATATCGGTCGTTTTCCACGTCTTTAGCATTTACCTCGCGGATATTCCCGAGGATGTTGGCGGCTGCATGGGTGGCATATTCACGTACATTTCTTTTTTGCACATAAAAGCCCGGAAAAAGATAAAGCTTTTCCTGAAGCCTGCCGTAATCTTCCTGGGAAAGGTGAGACATAAGCTTCTGGGGCGTATAGGCCGAATATCCCGGATTCTTGCGGGGATTTTTCATGTCTGCCCATTTGCTCATCAGCTCTTCCTTCGTGATGTTCAGCACACTGCATAGGCCAAGTGTGTCAAACTCATTTCCGAGGTCCTTTGGTATGAGCATGACATCGTATTCCGGCTGGTTGAGCACCACAAGCTTCCCATTACGGTCATAAATCACGCCGCGCGAGGGATACAATACTTTGCGGAAGAACGCATTTGACTCGGCGTTCTCCTTATATGTGGCATCGCTCACCTGAAGGTTGAAAAGTCTAATCAGGAATATGATTACTATGACGGAGATGAATCCTCCGATCACATACTTTCTTTTTTCTAACGAATAATCCTTAGGCACGGGTAATGGATTAATTTTTATATATTAGTGAGTCTATGGCCAGAATCACAAGGAATGTGAAGACAGTGCTTGCTCCGGCCTTGATCAGGATCTGCATTGCATCTGAGAAATTGACAAACTCCACGAAGAATGCAAGTAAGCAATAGATAGCCGAAAGGCTAAAGATATATTTACAAAAATTGAAGAATCCCATGGTCCCTATTGACGGGGCTACGTTTCGCTTCTGGTCGTCGTGTTGCTCATAAGCATAGAACACCGGCTTTTTTAGGGAAGCAAGGATAGTGCAGCATAGCGCGTTGAGCCCCGGAGTGTCTGACATTATGTCCACGAATAGACCCAGAAAGAATCCAAGTGTGAGCATGATATTTGGGGAGAGGTTCAACGGCAGTTTTATGAGGAAGTAAATGAAAATCAAGCACACCGCACTGTTGAACAGCACGATATGGTTTAAGAGAAGGATCTGTATAAGCACCAGTATCACAAACAGCAATATGTATGAGATAAAGCTTTTATTCATTTTATCCTTATGTTTATCATTCGTATTTCCCTATATTCTTGAGAGAATCGAGTTCCTGCTTCAGCGAATCCTTGATTATCCTGACAGTACCGAGGGTCTTGAAGTTTGATGCGAGTCTGATCTTGAGAACTAAGAAAGTGTCGTCGCTCGTCTTGACGGTTCCCATTACAGTGCCGAAATCAATGCCTTCAGGAAAAGTGGTGGAGAAGCCACTTGTGACGATGGTGTCGCCGATATGGAATTTTGCATGTCTGGGCACTTCTTCCAGGAAAGCAATCGAAGGATCTTCCCCTCTCCAGGTCAGGCTGCCGACATATGGGGTATTCTTGATTTTGGCACTGAAATGCTGGTTTTGGTTGAGCAAGGAAATGACCCTTGAGGTGTTCTTGCCTGTGGCATCTACAATTCCTACGACTCCACTTTGGTCCACAACGCCCATTCCCGGCATGACACCGTCGGATGTTCCTCTGTCTATGGTGAAGTGATTGCGGGGATGCCGGATTGAATTGTTGATGACAGAAGCTCCAACATATCCGAATCTTTCGGATCTTGCATCCGCAGAACTGTCTTGAACAAGCACTTTGTATTGGCTCAGTTGTTGGCGAAGGTTAAGCACTTCGTTTTCAAGCTTTGCGTTGCTTTCCTGTAGTCTTTGGTTTACGGCAAGAAGTCCAAAATAGTCAGTGACTTGCGAAGACGTCCGGTAAATGGCTCCGCCAATGGCATTGGCCGATGACATATAAAGGGAAAAATGGTTGTCGCTCGACTTGACCAGCAAGATGCATGAAATCAGCACATAGAACGTAAATACGAACCATGTGCTGTATTTTATGATGAAGTTCAGGAGATTCCTCATCGTATGAGGAAGCGGAATCTGTTGATGTTCTTAAGAGCCACGCCGGTACCGCGGGCTACAGCAGTCAACGGATCATCCGCCACTTTGAATTCGATATGGAACTTGTCAGTCAATCTCTTGTCGAGGCCTCTGAGGAGCGCACCTCCACCTGCAAGGTAGATACCGTTGCGGACGATGTCGGCATAAAGTTCAGGAGGTGTCTGGTCAAGCGCAGCAAGAATAGCTGTCTCCATCTTGGCGATAGTTTTTTCGATGCTGTGTGCTATTTCTTCGTGCGTGACGGATACCTCCATTGGAAGAGCCGTCATTCTGTTAGGTCCTCTGACAATGAATGGTTCAGGTGGATTTTCGAGTTCGGTAAGGGCACTTCCGACCTGAATTTTTATTCTTTCTGCCATAAGGGTGCCGATTTTCAGATTGTGGACACGTCCCATATGCTCTTGAATATCCGCGGTCAGGTCATTGCCTGCCACACGTATACTCTTGTTGCTGACAATGCCGCCGAGAGAGATCACAGCGATTTCTGTGCTTCCGCCACCTATGTCAACGATCATGTTCCCTTCGGGAGCCTCTACGTCAAGTCCGATGCCGAGAGCGGCAGCCATGGGTTCATAAATCATGAATACGTCGCGACCACCGGCATGTTCGCTTGAGTCGCGTACCGCACGGATCTCAACTTCAGTGGATCCGGAAGGAATACATACCACCATTCGCAGGCTGGGAGAGAACCAACGGCGTTTGCTGTTGACCATCTTCACAAGGCCACGGATCATCTGCTCTGCAGCGTTGAAGTCAGCTATGACACCGTCACGTAGCGGACGTATCGTGCGGATGCCCGGGGGTTCTTTACCCTCCATTTGGTGGGCATCCTCGCCTACAGCGAGGAGTTTGTCGGTTTTATTGTCGATTGCAACTACAGATGGCTGATTGACAACGATCTTGTCTTTATGTATAATAATGGAATTGGCGGTGCCAAGGTCCATTGCAATTTCTTGCGTTAATGAAAATAGTCCCATATATTTATTCAGTTGGGGGTGAAACTGTTGAAACTCAATTTTTTGAAGCCAAGGGCGGAGAGTGGAGAGCGGAGAGGATTCCGAGACTGGCTTTTCAAAATGCAAAGTTACTTATTTTTTTTCATATTTTACACATGTAAACATATAAATTTTTTTAAGTAATCGAAAAAAAATATTCAGATGGAAAAGAAAGGCGGGCATAGATGAAGTCATCTATGCCCGCCGATATCAGCTTGGTCTATTCAGAGACCTTGTTATCAATTGAAGAAAGTGGTGAGAGCGTAGTCGATGCTCTCGATCAAGTAGTCGAGGTCGCTGTCGGAAGAGTTCATTGCTTTGGCTTTGTCTGCAATCGCTTTTGCTGCCTCGAAGTAGTTGGTCTTCACGTCAAGGCGTGCTGCACGGTTAGCCTCGCTGTTGCCTTCGATAGAGTTGTACTTTTCAGCACCGACACGGTAGATCTTTTTGCCGGCATTCTTGAGGGTCTCGTAGTCAACATTGTCGAGAGATGCTGCCTTTCTGTAGTCGTTGACAGACTCATCGTCTTTGTTCATGCGGTCATAAACGAAACCACGGAGACCATAGAGACCGGCATTGTCGGGATTAGCGGCGATGAGGTCGCTGACTTTGGTGACAGCCTGATCATATTTTTCATCAGCTACAAGGAAATTGACGATATTATTGATGAAGAGCGGTTCATCCATACCATATTTTTGATATCCGGCATCGGCAACTTCCATGATTTTTGCCTGTGCGGTATCCACCATTGTAGAGTCGCGCTGAGCGGCAGCCTGCCAGCAAGCTATCTCATAAATGAAAGCTTGCTTGTCGTCGTATCCTACTGAGCGAGCCTTGCGGAAAGCGTCGGCACTCTTGAAGATTTCATTGCCTGAATATGCAGCAAGACCGGCATTGAAATAGGCTGTGCCGCGGTCAGCATCGGGCAATTCAAGTTTTTCTCCCTGCATGAACTCCTGGTCGGGCATATCAGCGTAGATCATGAAGCATTCGTAAGCTTCAGGATATACTTTCTGACCGTTGAAGAAATCAGCTCCGGCTTTGAAGTAGTCGTTTGTGTGTCCTTTAAGAGAACTTACGATGGTCTTGGGAGTCTTGGTGTCAACTTTTCCTTTTTCATTAGGAACGGCAGCGAGAGGGAGAGCCTTCACGAAGTTGTGGTATCCGTTGAGAAGATTCTGTCCCATCTTGAGATTGTCTACAGAAGCAGGGTTGATCATGCTGTTGGTAAGATCCTTGTCGAAGGCATCGAATTCGATCTTGCCGGCGATAAAGTATGTCTGGGCATCGTTGGCGGTTTCCGGATTTTGCATAGCCTCATTGATGAGAGAACGAGCCTCTTCAATTTTGTCGGGCTTGCCTGAAAGCTTCTTGGCAGCTTCCACATTAGATTTCTGAGCGCTCATCGAGCCAATAGCCGCGAAGCAGAGCGCAAATGTAATGAGCTTTTTCATCTTGGTTAATTTTATGAATTATTAATTATTGTCATTTTCTGTCTCAGTGGCCGAATCAGTTTCCACTTGATCTATTTCCACTGTTACCTCTTCAGAGACTTGATTTTCAGTTTGTTCGGCATTTAATTCCTCCTCCACTTCTTCTTCCGGGTCGGAATCCACGACGCAGACGGAAGCAATGCGGTCTCCACGTTTAGTGAGGTCAATGAGCTTGACTCCTTGGGTGTTTCTTCCTTGCAGGCGAAGAGTGTCTACGGGAAGCCTTAAGGTGATGCCGCTTTGGTTGATGATCATCAGGTCGTTGGCATCTGTGACTTTCTTGATTGCAACCATGTTGCCGGTCTTTTCCGTGATGTTGAGAGTCTTGACACCCTTGCCCCCGCGGTGCATGCTGACCGGGTAGTCGTCAAGGTGAGTGCGCTTGCCGAATCCGTTTTCTGACACTGCGAGGATGCTGTGTTCGTTATCATCGGTCTTGGCAGTTACCATGCCTACCACTTCATCATCTTCACCACGAAGCGTCATGCCACGTACTCCGGTAGAGACGCGACCCATTTCGCGGAGTTCAGACTCGCTGAATCGGGTGGCATATCCGGCTTTGCTTGCAAGGATCACCTGAGTGTCACCGTCTGTCAGCTCCACCTGGAGCAAAGAGTCGTCTTCTCGGATGATTATGGCGTTTACGCCGTTTGCGCGGGGTCGGCTATAGGCTTCGAGAGGAGTCTTCTTGACAACGCCGTTTCGCGTCGCAAAAAGAAGATTATGGTTCTTGACAAAGTCTTCGTCATTGAGATTCTTGATGCAGATGAAGGCATTGACGGCATCGTCGGCATCAATGTTGAGAAGATTCTGTATAGCTCTGCCTTTAGAGTTTTTGGCAAATTCAGGGATTTCATACACCTTAAGCCAATAGCATCTTCCCTTATTCGTGAAGAAGAGCATGAAGTTGTGGTTTGTAGCCGGATAAATATGCTCGATGAAGTCTTGATCGCGGGTGCTGCTTCCCTTCGCTCCTACGCCACCGCGGTTTTGGGCGCGGAATTCGGTAAGGGGAGTGCGCTTGATATATCCGAGGTGGGATATTGTGATGATCATCTCATCGTCAGGATAGAAATCTTCCGCGTTGAGGTCGCTTGAGAATTTGCTGATCTTGGTGCGACGTTCGTCGCCAAACTTGTCGCGAATTTCGATTAGCTCTTCCTTCATGACATTCCGGCACACGCTGTCATCATTAAGAATCTGATTGTAGAAATCGATTTGCTTCATGAGCTCATCGTATTCAGCATGCAGTTTGTCGAGTTCCAAACCGGTGAGCTGGCGGAGCCGCATTTCTACAATCGCTCTTGTCTGAATTTCATCAAGACCGAAGTTCTGGCTCAATTTTTCTCGGGCTTCCTCTGTAGTGCGGGAATTGCGTATGATTTTTATCACCTCGTCGATATTGTCGCAGGCGATCATCAATCCTTTCAGTATGTGGGCGCGTTCTTCCGCTTTTCGAAGAAGGAACTTGGTGCGACGAATCACGACCTCGTGGCGGTGATCGACGAAGTACTGGAGAATCTCCTTCAAGTTGAGTGTGCGGGGGCGACCGTTGACGAGAGCCACGTTGTTGACGCTGAAACTGGTCTGGAGCTGAGTGAGCTTGTATAGCTTGTTGAGCACCACACGCGCATTGGCTTCTCTTTTGATGTCGATTGCAATATGTATTTTGCCACGCGCAGAGGTGTCGGTGATATCGGATATGCCTTCAATCTTCTTTTCCTCCACCATGTCTGCGATGCTCTTCACAAGGTCGTTTTTGAGAACGCCGTAGGGAATCTCGCTGACTATGATCTGA
Source organism: Muribaculaceae bacterium (assembly GCA_029060285.1). Lineage (GTDB taxonomy): Bacteria > Bacteroidota > Bacteroidia > Bacteroidales > Muribaculaceae > Lepagella. Next base: position 17,112 of record JAIDUH010000082.1, read on the forward strand.
TCGTGAGTCCCATTTGACTCAATCTCAGCCTTGGCTCTTAGCACGATTCTGCCGCGTCCTGTCTCATATGCGTCACGCACACCCTGCATGCCGAAAATTTCGCCTCCTGTAGGGAAGTCCGGGGCGGTGACATACTGCATGAGCCCTTCTACATCGATTTCAGGATTGTCGATGAGGGCAAGAGAAGCGTTGAGAGCCTCTGTAAGGTTGTGAGGAGGCATGTTGGTAGCCATACCCACAGCGATGCCGGCGGCCCCGTTGACAAGCAGGTTGGGAATCCTGGTAGGTAATACTGTCGGTTCCTTGGTAGTGTTGTCGAAGTTCGGAACGAAGTCTACAGTGTCGGAGTCAAGGTCGCGAAGCATTTCCTCGCCCATGCGGGAGAGCTTGACCTCGGTGTAACGCATGGCGGCAGGGGAGTCGCCGTCGATGGAACCGAAGTTGCCTTGTCCGAAAACGAGGGGGTAACGTAATGACCATTCCTGCGCAAGGCGGACCATGGTCATGTAGATTGAAGAGTCGCCGTGTGGGTGATAATGACCCATGACATCACCGACGATACGTGCAGATTTCTTTGTGTCTCCTGAAAAATAGTTGCCTACTTCGCCCATTCCGTATAATACACGGCGGTGAACAGGCTTGAAACCGTCGCGTACGTCCGGAAGGGCACGCGACACAATGACCGACATCGAATAGTCGATGTAGGCGCTTTTCATTTCCGATTCGATATTGACCGGAATTATCTTATCTTCGTCAATAGCCATTTTTTTTGCCTAATCATTTCAACCTACAAAATTAGCTAAAAAAACTCAGATATGCAAATTTAATTCAACATTAGTAGGCGAAAGTTGTGGGTTTGGGGTTATATGAAAAAAGCGTTGCCGTTTGCGGCAACGCTTTATATTTAACGGATAAGATTATTCACACGGGTCTTTGTAGCTGAAATCAAGACGCTCCGATTCCGGATCATTACGGCTGACTTCGATCACTCCCCCAAGTTTGCCGTCGGCATTAAGCTTCAGGAGCAGTTCTGCAAGGTCATCTTCAAGATATTTCTGGATGGCACGTTTCAGTGGACGGGCACCGAAATTCTTGTCGTAACCCTTTGATGCAATAAACTCTTTGGCTTCTTCAGAGAGCTTGAGCTCGTAGCCAAGCTTCATTACCCTGCCGTAGAAATCCTTGAGCTCAACGTCGATAATCTTGAATATGGCGTCCTTGTCAAGCTGATCGAACATTACGATATCGTCAATACGATTGAGGAACTCAGGAGAGAATGCGCGGTTAAGTGCCTTTGATATTACACCCTGAGCCTGTTTCTTGTCGTCAGACGATGTGTTGAAGCCAACTCCCGTAGTGCCGAAATCTTTCAGTTGCCGGCTTCCGACGTTGGATGTCATAATGATGATTGTGTTCTTGAAATCTATGCGACGGCCAAGGGAATCGGTCAAGCGGCCCTCATCCATCACCTGAAGCAATAGATTGAACACATCTGGATGTGCCTTTTCGATTTCATCGAGAAGAACTACGGAGTAAGGACGGCGACGCACCTTTTCTGTGAGCTGTCCCCCTTCTTCGTATCCGACGTATCCCGGAGGCGCACCGACGAGACGGCTGACCGTGAATTTCTCCATGAATTCACTCATGTCGACACGTATGAGAGCGTCGGAGCTGTCAAACAGATATTCGGCAAGTTTCTTGGCAAGGTGGGTCTTTCCGACACCTGTTGGACCAAGGAACATAAATACGCCGATTGGTTTTTCTGGATCTTTAAGACCGATGCGGTTACGTTGGATGGCTTTGACCACCTTCTTGATGGCATCATCTTGTCCGATGACAGAACCCTGAAGAGTGCTTCCCATCTCAAGAAGACGATTTCCCTCCGTCTGGGCTATTCGTTGAGTAGGAACGCCGGTCATCATCGCTACGACTTCTGCAACTTTTTCATCGTCGACGATCTGGCGATCTTTGTCGAGTTTGGCTTCCCATTTGGCTTTCACCTTTTCGAGTTCAGCCTTGAGAGAAGTTTCCCGGTCACGAAGTTCCTTGGCCTTTGCAAAATCCTGTTCGTTGGCAGCTTTTAGCTTCTGTTCGGTGGTGACAGCGATCTCATTTTCGAGAGCATCTATCTCTTCCGGTACAATAATGTTGCTTATATGCACCCGGCTTCCCGCTTCATCAAGAGCATCGAGAGCCTTGTCAGGGAAATTGCGGTCGCTTACGTAGCGCTCAGTAAGTTCCACACAAGCCTTAAGCGCTTCGTCAGTATAGATCACGTTGTGGTGATCCTCATATTTTGACTTCACCTGATTGAGGATCTCGAGTGTTTCCTCCGGCGATGTCGGTTCTACGATGACTTTCTGGAAACGCCTTTCAAGGGCTCCATCCTTTTCAATGTTCTTGCGATACTCGTCAAGAGTCGTGGCGCCGATGCATTGGATTTCGCCTCTTGCAAGAGCAGGCTTAAGCATGTTGGCGGCATCCATTGTGCCGGGAGCTCCGCCCGCACCTACTATGGTGTGGATCTCATCGATAAAGAGGATGATGTCGGGGTTTTTCTGGAGTTCATCAAGCACAGCCTTGATGCGTTCTTCAAACTGACCGCGATACTTAGTTCCAGCAACCATTCCTGCCATGTCAAGACCGATCACACGCTTGTTGAAAAGCACTCGGCTCACTTTGCGCTGGTTGATGCGAAGGGCAAGCCCTTCCACGATAGCTGATTTGCCGACACCCGGCTCGCCGATGAGAACCGGGTTGTTCTTCTTGCGGCGCGAAAGGATCTGCGCAAGACGTTCGATCTCTGTCTCACGTCCTACTACCGGATCAAGCCTACCTTCAGCTGCACTTTTTGTCATATCGTAGCCAAATTTGTCAAGTGCCGGAGTGTCTGACTTCTCCTTTCCTTTGGAATTGCTCTTCGAACTTGAACCTGAAGGAGCGGTAGGCTCGAATTCATCATCGTCTTCATCATCGATATCCGGCTCCTCGTCATTATTCTTCTGGCCGAAAGGGAAGGGGGGGATCTGTCCCGGGCCTATTGATTGAATCGAGATATCGAAATTAAGATATTTTTCCTTAAATTCGCGTAAGAACTCATTATCCATCGAGCGCTGGTCGTGGATGAGAGCGAGGAGAATATGTTCGCCACCGATGACAGGAGAATGCATCTTGCGCGCTTCTGAAGTGGCAAGCTGCAGATGCCGGATGGCAGGGAGACTGATGCGATATTGCTGCTCGAATAGGGTAGTGGCCTCCACGGAGCTTATCTGCTCGGAAATCTGCTCTTCCACTTCTTTCCGCATCTTGTCGATGGGAACTCGAAGTTGCTTCAGAATCTTGAGGGCATAACCATTTTCATCTCTCAGGGCTGCCAGCACGAAATGCTCGCTGGTGATGACTTTAGAGTCAAACTCCTGAGCGATATTGTAGGATTGCTCCAAGATTGGTCTGAATTGCTTAGAATAGTCGTTTTTCATTTATTTTTATTGAAATTACTTACTTTTTTATGTGACTGCCGACAAGCAGCCTCATTAATAATAACAAATGGCGTGCCAAAAATGGTTAAGGCGGGGAATGCGATAGTCGCCCCCGCCTTAAATATTTGACGCAATGATGAATTACATCATGCCTGGCATGCCACCTGCCGGCATAGCAGGCGCGGGATTGTCTTCCTTCTTGTCAGCGATCACGCATTCGGTAGTCAAGAACATTCCGGCTATGCTCGCAGCGTTTTCGAGAGCCACGCGAGTGACCTTGGCAGGGTCGATAACGCCTGTCGCGAAGAAGTTCTCATAACTGTCTGTGCGCGCATTGTAGCCATAGTCGCCTTCGCCTTCTTTCACTTTCTGAACTATTACAGCCCCTTCAAGACCTGCGTTTGCCACGATCTGACGGAGTGGTTCTTCTATTGCACGGCGGATGATGGCGATACCGGTAGTCTCATCGTTGTTCTCGCCCTTGAGCTCATCGAGTGCGGAGAGGCAACGTATGTAAGCCACACCACCGCCGGGGACAATACCCTCAGCGATTGCAGCGCGAGTTGCGCTCAGTGCATCGTCTACGCGGTCTTTCTTTTCCTTCATTTCTACTTCAGATGGAGCGCCGATATAAAGAACAGCTACGCCACCTGCGAGTTTTGCAAGGCGTTCGTGGAGTTTCTCCTTGTCATATTCGGAAGTCGTGGTCTCAATCTGGGCCTTAATCTGAGCTACACGGGCATCGATAGCGTCCTTGCTTCCGGCTCCGTTCACGATAGTGGTGTTGTCTTTATTGACAGTCACTTTCTCAGCGGTGCCGAGATCGTTTACGGTAGCTTGCTTAAGTTGCATACCCTTGACTTCGCTGATTACGTTGCCACCGGTCAGGATTGCGATATCTTCGAGCATTTCTTTACGGCGGTCGCCAAAGCCAGGAGCCTTGACTGCGCAGATCTTGAGTGAGCCACGTAGACGGTTTACTACGAGAGTGGCGAGAGCCTCGTTGTCGACATCCTCAGCGATGATGAGGAGAGGACGTCCGGTCTGGGCTACAGCCTCAAGGATAGGAAGCATCTCCTGGAGATTAGAGATCTTCTTGTCGTAAAGGAGAATGAAAGGTGAGTCCATTTCACATTCCATCTTCTCCGAGTTGGTCACGAAATATGGGCTGATGTAGCCACGGTCGAACTGCATACCTTCTACTACTTCTACAGTTGTCTCAGTTCCCTTTGCCTCTTCTACCGTGATCACGCCTTCTTTCTTGACAGTCTTCATAGCCTCAGCGATAAGACGTCCGATTTCCTCGTCATTGTTGGCAGAAATGCGGGCTACGTTCTCAATCTTAGCCATGTCGTCGTCAACTTCCTGGCTCATACCCTTGATGCCTTCCACGACCTTGGATACAGCCTTGTCGATACCACGTTTGAGGTCCATAGGATTAGCACCTGCTGCTACGTTCTTAAGACCTTCAGTCACGATAGCCTGAGCAAGTACAGTGGCAGTGGTAGTGCCGTCACCTGCCTGGTCTCCTGTCTTTGAAGCCACTTCCTTCACGAGCTGGGCGCCCATGTTTTCGAAAGCGTTTTCAAGCTCTATTTCCTTGGCGACAGTCACACCATCCTTTGTGATGTGAGGAGCGCCGAATTTCTTTTCAATGATGACATTGCGGCCTTTAGGACCAAGTGTGACTTTCACGGCATCGGCAAGAGCGTCGACGCCTTTTTTAAGCTCTTCACGAGCTTGTATGTTGAATTTAATGATCTTTGCCATTGTTTATTTGACGTTTTACGTTGTGCGTTTTTACGTTTTTCGATTAATGTTTTTAATATGCTTATGCGATTACGGCGAGTACGTCGCTTTGACGCATAATAAGGTATTTTTCGCCTTCGAATTCGATTTCGGTGCCGGCATATTTGCCATAGAGCACTTCGTCGCCTTCTTTGAGGATCATATCCTCATCTTTTGTTCCGTTGCCTGCGGCGAGCACTTTGCCACGGAGTGGTTTTTCTTTAGCTGAGTCAGGGATGATGATTCCTGACATTGTCACTTCTTCTGCGGCAGTCGGCTGGATAAGCACGCGGTCGCCAAGTGGTTTGATGTTCATTTCTGTTATCAGTTTTATCGGGTTATACTTTTATTTTTTATAATGTTTGGAACGATTGCCAGCAACCTTCCGGAATTAACTTAGCAAATACCGTGCCAAACTTCATAAATAATAACATAAAAGTTCGTGGCATTGTTTTTCCCTGATGTTTAAAGAAAGTGAAAGAATCGCGAGGATGAGCAGGAATACTTGGGGTTAGTGTGGCAACGCTTAGATATGATCAGATTGTGGTGAAGAGGTCGAGGGGGATTGACTGGCGTATTTCAGGCCATATGGCGAAGATGCGTCCGTCGGAAAGTTGTCGGCATACCATCAGTGGCTCTGCAGGTGTCAGTTTAGATAAGAAAGGAGCGAAGTTGATGTCGATGGAATATTTGCTGCCATTATTGAGCAAAAGAGACAGTTGTGTTCGTGATATGATTACATCAGCCGGTTGCATGGCGAAATCGAAATCAAAACCTTCTCCATGTGCCATCTCGCGGGTCAAGGCATCGTCGGTCAAGCTTCGGTCGAGCTCCCGCAATGATTGTGAAGAGTCAGGAGAAAGAAGTTCCCATTTGTTGCCAGTCTGCATAGGGTCGTCATTCGGATTCTCCCATTCGAAAGAAATAGAGTCTCCTGCGATATTATATACCCCGAATTGCGATCTGGATGTTCTTTTGAGGTAAGCAGACATTATCTCATCGCTCATGAAGAATAAGGAAGCAATGCTGACAGGAATCTTGGAATTTTTTTCGATCGCGAATAGTTCGTAATGGCCGGAAGCGGGTTCTTTTCCATGCCTGCTCCATAGCAGAAGTATTATATTATTATCCTTCCCTCTCCAATAAGCACGTTCGGGCAAACCGGGAAGCAATCTTGAGCGGCTTTCCTTATATGTAGAATCCAAAGGAGAAGCAAAAGCTTGCAGCATTGATCCGATTGTCTCTACAAGCGACCATAATATCGGAGTCTCGGCATTGAAAAGATCGGAAATAGAGTAAGAATAGACTAATCCGGCAGCCAAGCCATTGCTTGGGAACATCCTGATAAGGCGTTCGCCAAGAGGCTCGATGATTTCTGCACAACGTTGCTTGTGGGTAAGACTCTTCTTTTGGTAGTATTTCACATCGGTAGAAACGATATAGAAATAAGCGAGCATATTGAAGAAAGCCCTCGGGGCAGTAAGCTCAAGAAGCAGCATTCTTTGCATGTCTCCCTTGCGGAATTCCGGAGAGAAGTGGCTATAGTCATGAGATATGAAAGGATATATCGCATGGAATTGCCAATCTTTATGCCCGAGATTCATCTGCGGTTTGATGAGTTTTTCAAAATGGTAGGCATTTTGGATGGCAGCTTCCATTCTCATGAGAGCATTGACATCTATATTAAGATGTTGGTGGATTCGGTTTACTAAAGTGTCGACTGCTCCGGATCCTGCAATGCCTTTCTTGATGCGGTTTATGGAGGAACGGCTTGAAACGCCATATCCAAGTTTTTCCGCAAGGGCATTGACAGAAGGAGCGAGCAACTGAGTATTAAGAATTGCGCTCAGCAAACGGAATATATCATCGCAGTTTTCCATAATCATGCCTGAATTAGAAGCTAAATTATGCAAAGGTACATAAAAAATTTAATATGTCAATAACTTAAGTTTCGCTTTTTCTTGCATGATCGTTGTAAAAGTCTCTGTGCCTTTGCGCCCTTGCGTGAGAATTTTAGAGCTTGCGAATATTATGTTATCAACCCTCACACCAGGGTTCATATTGTACCAGAAAAGAGTTGTTTTGGTACAAAATGCACTTTTGATTGCAAAAAATTGAGATTGAATGATGATGGAAGCGGAGAACTTGTTTATATTTGCGAACGCTAATTCAAATATGTATAGATATGGAAAAATCGGAATTGTTTCGCGATAACTATTCAGAATCGAAATTCAAGGTAGAGGAAAAAGAAACTTTTACCACTGAGGATGTGATGGAAGCCATTCGCTGTGCTTACGAGGAGGCAGACAAGAGATTTGATGAAAAGGATTATGAGGAAGCACTACCTGTGCTTTTAGATATGTATGAGATTCTAAAGGCCAGGAAATGCTATCTTATTATCGAGAAGGAGACAGGATTTGAAGATTATATGAATTTATTGGCGTGGACGTGCTTCCGGATTTGCTTTTGTTATATTGAGAATGAAGATTATCCAAGAGCCTACTTTTATATTGATCAGGTCAGAGGTCATGACACAGATTGCTTCATGGAATGGATAAATGTTTTGGTCAATAGCGAGAGAGTGGATGCGTTAGGGGTTGTAGAATATTATGCCAAAGATCCGTCAAAAGTCAGCGACATATTTAAAGAAGAATCGGAATTCAAAAAAGTTAAGAGTATTCTTGACCGCAGATTGGGATATCTTTATATAGAGGCAGATCAATATGTTGAAGCCCGGGAAATATTTACAAGACTTCTGGATGATCCTGAATCGAGAGACTTTGCGAGAGAGGAACTGGAATATTTAGATTCACTTTCCGCTTGCGAAAAGTGAGGGTTAGATTATGGGGTTATGGGGTAAGGAGGTGATATGAAAATTAAAAAAGAATAAATGCCTGAATATATTTTGCCATTTGGGAAAATATGTTTAACTTTGCGGTGTCAGCGGAGGAGAAATACCGCTGATGCAAGAAAAGCGTAGCTTTCTTTATGATGAGACCGAAATCGCCAAAATATCGAATCAATCAACGAAAGAATAAGATACGTGCTTCTGTTGGTCTATTGCTATTGCGACAAGGAGTGCCTTGTCATGCGCATACAGACTCGCAGAGAGGGCATTTATTCTTTCTTTTCAAGTTGGTTGAGGCGTTTGGCGATGCCTGGTCTATCATGAAGGGAAAAAGAAGTCCTCTCTTTTCTTGTATCCGTACGTCTTCAGACAGAAGCACATAAGGTACAAAAGAGTCTGTTGTGTTTCTGCCAACTGACAATTTATAACGCTAACTAAAAATGAAGAAATATGTAGAATAAAATGCCAAAGGTATTGCTTATGTGATGAAATTTATATAACTTTGCCGATAAACCATCCAACCGGAAGAGAAATGCCGGAGGAAAAGAGAAAAGCGTTCTGCTTTCTTT
>JAIDUH010000083.1 GCA_029060285.1 Muribaculaceae bacterium
TCATTCCTTCTTCAAGAGACAAAGCCTACTCGAAAACCTGACGAAATCTTAATAAAAAAATAAGTCTAAACAACTTCAATGCCAGCAATAAATCATTGACATGATGAAATAATTTCGGGGTTGAAACTTGCAGAATTAGATAATTCTTTGTACTTTTGTACAAACAAACTATAAGAAAATGGGTAAGGTGACCACTTATATACAATCGCTTGAAGTAAACGATTACAAATCATTTAAAGGACAAACTATTTTTCAATTCGCTCATGTTGACAAAGACAAGAGCGGACTATATGACCTTCCCCAATGCTCAGTATTCTTAGGAGACAACGGAACAGGCAAGACAAATCTACTGAAGTTGATTGCGAACCTTCAGCCTGAACGAGTAACCATTCAGGATATTCAATCTCAAGAGAACAAATCCGATGTAACGGATATGAAATTGGATTTCGAAATCAAATCAGGAGATAATACTCTTTATACTCCTCAGAAATCGTGGAATGTTGCTTACAGACCAAAGGTAATAGAACGATATAAGTCTGATGACTACTCAACCTACTGCAAGTATGTAGTTTATAACGGAACTGTAAACAGGCTTTCCTCATACATGTACAAAGCTCTGGGGATTACAGTAAGTGACGGACGACAACTAATCTCCACAAATAAACAACTCGGATACAATAACAGATTGAATTTTGTAGAATATGATGAGCCTGCATTGGATTCTGTGGTCATCTATGGTTACGGCGTAAATCGCTTCTCGGACACACAACGGAATCTTGGGTCGGAATCAACTTGCGACACATTATTTTACAATGACAAACCACTCATAAACTTTGAAGAATGGCTACTTCAGCTTGATATTGCGAGTAAAGACAAGACACAAAAAGCCAAAGCCTTTAAACGGATAAAGCAGATCAAGAAGTTACTTAAAGATTCCGACCTGCTTCCCGGTGTAACGGATTATCGTATATATGTGGACGATCAGCTGCATTCGTCAATCCTGTTCCGCACGGAATACGGCGAACTTACTTACCGCGACTTAGGTTATGGGTATCAATGCATGATGGCTTGGGTCTTTGACTTCATCAAGAAGATGTTTGACCGCTATCCTGAATCAGAGAATCCACTTTGTGAGCCAGCTATACTTTTGGTGGATGAAATCGACTTACACCTTCACCCTCACTGGCAACGTCATGTATTGAGAGATCTTTGTCAACTCTTTCCTGCAACACAGATCATCGTCAGTACGCACTCACCCTTGGTAATTCAGTCTGTATCAAGCATGAACCTTTTTCTACTTACCAATGAAGATGGAAAGACCAAAGTTAAGGAATACGGAGACAAGACCTTTCAAGGCTGGACAGTGGAAGAGATTCTCCATGAACTAATGTGCCTGGATTCCGACACACGTTCTGACGAATATAAGGATTTACGCTTGAAGTTCGAAAACGCAATGAATACCAATAATGTGAAAGAAGGTCTTAAATATTATGAAAAACTTAAGGCCATGCTTCATCCATCCAGTGTAGAGACAGACCTGCTCAATATGGATATGAATCAGTTAAGGGCATCTGAACTATGATAAAACTGACATTGCCTCCACGCCCGGACTTTCTCACCGATGAATTAGTAAACCAACTGACTGAAAAGTATAAGGCGGATAAAGAAGCTCGTGTTTGGGATATCAAAATCTTAAAGGAGGCCCTACTTAAGTTAAGTAATAATAAATGTGCGTTCTCAGAAGTCGTATTGAACGAGGAAGGGAAACACATGCAGATAGAGCATTTCTATCCTAAGAGCAAATATCCAGACAAAGTCATGGAATGGGGAAATCTACTTCCATGCCTCAATGTATGCAATTCAAGAAAAAGAGATCTCGACCCAAGCAGACATCCACTTGTCAATCCATTTTTTGATAATCCGAAAGATTTCTTTTATATCGAGAATGGAAGGATTAATGCTTTAGACAGCAAGAATAAAAAAGCCGTCAATACCTTAGAGGCATACGACCTTAATAATCCCGGACATTTAAGGAAACCTCGCCTTTGCAGCGTAAACAAAGTTCAGGACATACTGGTATTGATTAAGGATGCCTTTCCCAAAAATCCATTGATAGGAAAGAATCGTCTAAAAGCAATTCTTAGGGATTGTGGAAGGACTTCCGAATATTCAGCGGCAAAATCAACAGCAGTTCTTGAAGATGAAAATTATAGGAGACTAAAAAGAATCCTTACTGAAAGAAATGAATGGGATGAAGACCTGAAAATACTTGAAGAAGATCTAATCTTCTGCAGTCTTCCCAAACCACAAAATCTATATAAATCGAATGTCTACGAACTTCAGCTAAAACGTCATAGACCGAAAGAACAATAAAATGAAAGAGGATCTACAGTAGAAGAGTCTGGCAATGCTAAGAGGAACGTAGGATATCAGAAGCCAATGCGACCATAGGGGCTTTGGCAATCTAATGCAGATTTACTATTTATTATTCACATTTGCAAATCTGACAATCCGCGAAATATATCCAAAAAGAATCCGGAGTATGGTCAATACCACACTCCGGCTATTTTTTGAAACAAAGCACATGATATAAAGGCTCAGCGACGTAGGAGTTTAGATGCTCCAAGGAGAACCCCATCTTTTTCAGCTCTCAGGATATAGGCTCCGGATGGAACGTCGGGATAAAGCTTGAGGGTAACGCCGGGGACGGATCTCAGCATATTTGACAATACGCAGCGTCCGTCCATTGAATAGAGCGACAGGTTTATTAATCCTTCCTCAGAAATATCAACTGATATTTCTGAATCAAAAATCCTTGGCGAAACATTCAAAACATTCTCTTCCTCAACTATCGAAGCAGCATCCGACTCAGGAAGAAATATAGATAATTTTTTTTCCGAAAGTCCATATTCATTTTCCACAAACATGCTTGCACTGAGACCTTTTACTGACTCAGTTGCATACGGATAAGACAACATGATATATCCATCTTCACCATTATCTTGGCGTTCGATAACGGAAGCTCCAGGAGTGTACCATGTGACCGTAGGAGTCATCGAAAAGGAATCGCCGGATGTGAACGGGCAACCGGTGCAGAACTCAGGAGCGCGCCATTCAAGTGTGCCCTGGCCTTCCACTTCTGTATCCTGATATCCATGTATACCTACCTTAAACTCACCGGAAGCCTCATTGCTGAAAAGGAACTCACCGTCTGTCTCACCTTCAAAGTCAAAGTATCCTATCACACCATCAGGAAGGGAATTTGCTTTTATATCAGCCATAGCAAGAGCTGCATCTTCTTCCGAGAGAGCCTTGCTCCATACCATGAAATTATCCACATTACCTCTCACGGAACCGATCTTGTGAAGATACCCACCAAAAGCCACTACATTATCCTTCTTCCAGGCTCCAACAGGTCCGGCAAAATCAACATCTCCATCCTGCTTCTCATCACCAAGCGACCAAGATGTGACCTGCTGGCGCTCACCATTTATGAATAGAGCCGGCTTCACACATCCATTTTCATCAAATTCAAAAGAGTAAGCCATATGATACCAAGCACCGGGATACATCTTCATGCCATCAAAACGATAGGAGGCATCTTTCCCCGAAGCCATGCGGATAGTGAAAGCATCGCTCCTCCCCTCTTCTGTCAGAGTATGCCACATCCAGCCCCAATTGTTGACTGACCATGGATCACCTTTATGGTGAATGTTCAAAGCATGCACCGACTTATTTTCAAAGCTTTCCGGTTTGAACCAGAAACTTATTGCAAAAGACTCTTTTGAATCAAGACCGGTTTCTTTAAACCGGAAGCCCAATCCGTTATCTCCCACTTTTACTCCTCTTGGCAAGAAAGAGCCACCGGCATCGATAGCATATTCTATCTTGGGTGTAGGCGTAGATAAAAAGACAGCTGTAGGCGACACACCATCAAAACTCTCACGGACTTCACTTCCGGGTACATCCAACGAAAGGACCTTAGGCACATCACCATTATCTGCTCCAATCACCTGTACGAATCCCTTAAGAATCCTTACTGTTTCTGCCGTTCCTGAATCAGTGTTTTCTAAACCGTTGACAGTAAGATCATAGATGCCGGGAGTCGTCAGGCCGGAACGCACATTAAAGACAAAAGCATCCTGAGACTCTGCCACGACCTTGCCATTGCAATCGGTCAGAGTCCAATCAGCTGTCTCATGCTCAGGATCTGCATAATATATTTCAAATCTCTCGTTAGGGTGGATGACATTATCCGAAATCAAGATATCATCCGAAACAGTATATACCGCCATAGGATCCAGCCATTCGCCCCAACATATCTCACTTTCTGTAAGATGATCCAAAGCCAACGCACTTACACCGAAACGATACTTAGCTCCAGATCCCATCAGATTCGGAACAGAAAACATAAGTCCCGCCCATGAGGTGGTCACACCCATAAGAGTCGGTGAGTCTTGTTCCTGCTGGGCATAGAGTTTGAAAAGAGAAGCATTCACATCAGAGTTGTAGCAGATGTCATTTCCCTTGTCGTTAGGCATATTGAAGATGATTTTTGCATCAACTCCATCATGGCGCGCGCTCAAGATTTGTGTAGATTCCACTACAGGACTTTCAATAAGCGCCTTATAGGCAGATGGACGCTTGATGGACAATTCACCAAATCGCATGTCAAGGTCGACGGCATCTTTAAAATGCAAGGCAATCATAGCGACTTCTCCTCCATCAGGCACCTTGATATCGCTTCCGACTGTAAACTTTCTCTCGGTCCATACCAATGGAGTAGCCAAATCATTCAAATCCATCACTTTCAAAGATTTCTCATCCAATGTCTTCGATTCCTCTCCTTTGAGCGACATTGCCAAGAAAGCGTCAGCAGAGCCATTGAGAAGCTTATAGCGAAATGTTATCTCGTCGCCAGCCTTCAAAGGAAACTCTGTCTTGAAAAGATGAAGGTATTCTTCAGAGGCATTTCCAGCCACCCGAACAGTTGAGCCTCCATTCCAAGCATCGTCCCAGACAAATTCGGCTTTCAAACCATCAGTCGGAAGATCGGAAGCATCGCGACCCATGAAACTCGAGGAGAACCACCACATCCATGTGGGCAAATAATCTTGCGCTGCTATATTATACCATTCGGAATTGTGGCAGCGCTCACCATTCCAGTTGAAAAATCGTCCGTTGCCAAGATTGAAATAGGTGATGAATGGTTCGTCGTCAAGATTCCACTTCAAAGCGGAGCGCGCCGACATCATCTTCGACATGCCGGAGAAGTCATCCTTTGCAGCAGAGTAGATAAGAGAGTTGGTGGTTTCCATATCGGCTATCGGGTTGTGTGCACCATTCGTAAACCAGTTCATCATACGGTTGAGATAAGTGCGCTGCCGCTGTATGGGTGATGATCCTTGTTCGGCACGGCTTTCGAAAAACATATTTTCGGAGTGAGCACCCCAAAGGCCGATCGAGACGGGATATTGCTCGAGAAGTGACCATATTTCCTTGCTTGAATTATGAGGCTCCCGTCCCTGCATATTTATTCCGCAAAAGATGTCGAGAGGTGTCCGCCCATACTCCTTGGCATTGGCAACCGTACTTTCGAGAATCTTCGAAAAATTCCAGTTATAATTGAGGAAAAGAGATGACCGTATGTTGTCACCGAATCCCCAAAGATCTCTGTTATGGGCAGCAAGTCCACGGTCGAATGTAATTTTTCCGGCTTTGTTTGTTCCGTCATACCATATGAACTCTGCAAGATCATTTTTTCCTTCAGCTTTCATCAGCTTGAGCGTCTTCTCATGAAGGTCGGCAAGATTGGTGACAATAGATGAAGCTGAACTGAACTCTGAGTTGTAGCCTATACCGTCTACACCATAGTAGAGCAAATAATCGGAAAGTTTTTCCGGACCTGCTTCAGCCAGAGAGACAAGAGCCTCTTTCCATTCCTTTGAAATGTTGCCATATGGAATTGAAGCAAGGGCACTTACAGGGACACCGTTTTTGTGGGCAACATCAAGGAATCCTCCCGGCACACGAACAAGCGGGCTTGACCAGTTGCCATAGTGAGTGACGTAGCTCCACATCGGGAATACCTCACTGTCGAAAACTCCATCGGGAAGCGCATTGAATGCCTCATTATTGACAGGAACCCACAAGATGAGTTTTTTATCATTCTCTTCATTAAGTTCAGGATTGACCTGAGTAGCCTGATTACGAAATCGCTGGCGAGGCTTAACGCGAGAAATGTAGAAATTATCATCGTCGCTCCACTTCTGACCCTTCTCCCAAGCCTTAAGAGCCTCAGGAAAAGCCGATCCGCATATCCCCTTGTCTACATAGCCGGTTTTAATTTGCTGCGCACCCACCGCCAGAGGTAGTCCCGCGAGCAGTATACAAATATTTTTTAGATACTTCATTTTCCTTTAACCAAATTAATAATATCCTCTGAAGATTACAAAATTAATCTAAAAATTTTAACTGACAACAAAAACTTTGTATAAAAATATTTTTTAGTGTGAATAAACCTTTAAGAGAAATGCAAGTCATAAATAACGAGTGTGGGAAACACACTCAATTTTTTTGATATCGTCAACATTTTCACATTTCCATTATGAACAAACGAATAATTTCTCTCCTTTCAGTTTCGCTTCTCGCTGTAGCGACCCTGATAGCAGCCACGGTCAAAGGGAAAATTGTCGATTCTCAAGGACAACCACTCATCGGAGCGACCGCTACGCTCTTGGCACTACCCGACTCAACCATCATCACCGGCTTGATGACAGACGCTGAAGGGGCTTATCTATTTAAAGACCTTAAGCCACGTCGTTATGCAATCAAGGCTTCCATGATTGGCATGGATACTGAAATCACAGACTTCACCGTCGCAGACACCACAAAAACCATCGAACTGCCAATCCTCAAGCTATACGATGAATCTACAGTGCTTAAGGAGCTTTTAGTGAAAGGCGTGAAGGCTGCCGTAGTAGCAAAAGAAGATACAATCGAATACAATGCCGACTCATTCCATACTACCGAAAATGCCATGGTGGAAGACCTGCTTAAGAAAATGCCCGGTATGGAAGTAGGGAAAGATGGAAGCATTACAGCAAATGGAAAGACGGTATCAAAAATCCTTATCAATGGGAAAGAAGCATATGGCGACGACCCGTCGATGGCTACCAAGAACTACAGTGCCAAGGTCATATCGAAAGTTCAAGTTGTAGACCGTAAGAGTGAGCAGGCCCGCCTGACCGGTGTCGATGACGGTGAAGACGAGACCGTAATCAATCTTACCATCAAAAAAGGAATGGAAAACAGCTGGTTTGGCAACGTAAAACTTGGCTACGGTACAGACAGACGATATGCTGAAAGTTTTTCAGTCACCAACATGAACGATGGAAACAGAGTTACCATAAACGGTCTTGCCAACAATATCAATGAGCGAGGTGGCAGAGATATGGGAGGCAGTTTCTTCGGTATGGGAGGCGGCAATGGAGGCATCCTGACTGCCCAGCAACTCGGAGTGGATTTCGCAATAGGCAATGAGGAGACACTGGCCGTAGGTGGCTTTGTACGCTACGACCATGGCGACCGAACACAGGAGAACAGCAGTGAGACAATGAACCTGCTTCCTGACTCCGTCAGCTACCAAACTTCAACATCAGGATCGCGCGACAAAAACCATGACATCAACGCATTCTTCAGAGCAAGATGGAATCCTAACGAGAACAATACTTTTGATTTTCGTCCATCGTTCTCTTACAGTTTCCGAAACACTACATCAAACTCCGAATCACACCTCTTCGCCGGCGATGCAGCCCACACTGCGGTCAACAGCCAGATAAACGACCGTATCAACAGAGGCAATAACTGGACAGCACGTGGCGAGTTGACTTATGTGCACAGGTTCTCTCAGAAGAAAGGACGCTCGTTTAGTGTGCGGGGAGAATACTCATTCACCAATAACCGCCAACACATGGTATCTCTTTCAGAAATCGCCAAATATCTTATGGAAAATGAAGACGAGGATCTGTTTCGATATACCGATAACAAATCATGGAACAATAACGTCAGTGCGCGTCTGACATGGACCGAACCTATCGGACGACCAGGCAATTTCCTTGAGTTTGCCTACAATATCAATTCCCGCAAGAATAACACAGACAAGTACGTGTATAATCTTCCGATGGATTATTACTTCGAGAATAACTATCAGCTGCCATTTTTCGACTATGTTCCCATTGGAGGAGAAATGTCAGACTCACTCTCAAACAGTTTCAGGAATGATTTCCTTACTCAAAGCATACGCTTCGGATATGTGTATACAAATAAGGATATGAACTTGAATGCAGGCATCGAGTTAGTTCCATCCAGCAGCAAGAGCACGGACCTAATTATGTCTGAACGCAATATTCCAAGACGCAATGTAATCAACTTTGCACCTTTCATACGTTTCCGCTACAAATTCTCGAAAACCCGCTCTATGCATCTTCGCTATAACGCACGCTCATCAGAACCTTCCATCTCACAGTTGCAACCGGTGGCAGATGTCTCTGACCCTATGAACATCAGAATCGGTAACCCGAACCTCAAACCAACATTTACCCAGAGGTTCAACGGAATGTTCCGTGACTTCGATATGGAAAACCAGCGTTCCATCTTCGCAATGCTCAACGGATCCTACACTATCAACAACATAGTCAGCAAGACTACGACCAACAACTTGACGGGAGCCCGAGAAACGACTTACACGAATACATCCGGAGACTTTTCCATCAGCGGAATGGGACGAATTGATCAACCGCTACGCAACCGCAATTGGCGTATATCAGCCAACCTCAACGCCTCATATTCAAACAAAAACAGCTATACAAACGGCCTATATAACCGTAGCGGCAGCCTTAACCTGCATCCGCGCGTGGGGATGACTTTCTCAACGGAAATAGTTCAGATTTCTGTCACTCCTAACTATGCATGGCAGCTTGCCACCAGCACACTTGCTAATCAACCTAACCGAAATAACAGCAGCTATGGGTTTGACTCCGACTTCACCCTTGACCTTCCTTTCGGACTTCAGATGGGCACCAGCCTCAACTACTCCAAGACAGAAGGTCTCTCTGCCGGTTATGACTCATCTTCTTGGATATGGAATGCCAATATACTTTATACAATACCCGGGACATATGGGCTCAATATATTTGCAGAGGCACATGATATCCTTGGCGACACGAAAAACATCTCACGCAGTGTGTCGGCGGCAGCTATTGTCGACAACAGATATAACAACCTGACACGCTACTTCATGTTTGGACTCAGCTGGAGATTTAATTCCAGTACCTGGAAAAAGAAAAAAGGAGAAGACCTGCTTGATGGCGATATGCCAATGCCGGGACCCGGAATGATGGAACCGGGCGGCCGAGGCGGTCAACGTCCGATGGGACCTCCTCCGGGTGGATTCGGGGGTGGAAGACCGTTTTAACAATTAATTATTAAAGGATTCATGATACATCATGATAAAACATGATATATCATGATACAGCATGAAAACTGACAACTGATGAATAAGTATATATCTATGGTTATAGCGGCAGCCGGTCTTTTATGGCCGGTTGCCGCTTTATCTCAGAAAGAACGGGGCTTTGAAATCCAGCGAGACATGCCCTTGTTTCTTGACAGCCTAAAGACAGAGTTTACCTATCCGATGGCTTGGGGGAACAACGAAATTTCTGATTTTGGAGAATGGAAAGATGTCGCTAAAGGGAAATTGATTGAGGAAATGCTCCTGCCACCACTCCGGGCAAATTCATACGACATGGTGATTCTTGAGTCGGAGAAGCGAGATGGCTATACAGCGCATAAGATAGAGTTTAACCTTACAAAGTATTCCCGAGTGAAGGGATATTTGCTTATTCCAGATGGAGAGGGTCCGCACCCAGGCATTGTCGCACTTCATGACCATGGAGCACATTTCACAATCGGGAAAGAGAAGATGGTGCGTCCATTCGGAGTGGAACAGTCGGTACTCGACGACAGCGATGCATGGGCTGACAATCTTTATGAAGGCCAGTATGTAGGTGATTATCTTGCAAAGAACGGTTATGTGGTGCTTTCGACGGATGCCCTGATGTGGGGAGAACGCGGATGCAAGGAAGGAAGCGACAATACACACTTGGCAAGCGTGGCAGGAAACATGCTTCTGCTCGGGAGAAATTTATCATCATGGATGAGCTATGAAGACAGCTACGCCACAGAGTTTCTCGCGAGCCTTCCTGAGGTAGATGCAGAGCGAATTGGCTGCACAGGTCTATCGATGGGTGGCTACCGCACTTTTATGCTTGCAGCCCTCTCCCCTCTCATAAAGGCGAGTGTAGGTGTATGCTGGATGACAACTCAGGATGCAATGATGGATTGGAAATATGGAAGGCATGAACGTGGAGGCTTTGCCAACAATCTTGGCGGAGTATTCGCACAGCTCGACTATCCTCACATCGCTTCACTCGCCTGCCCCAATGCCATGATGCTGATAAATGGGGAAACCGACAAGCTTTTCAAACCCCATGCCGTAAGAGAATGTTATGACACCATGCACAAGGTATGGGACAGCCAAGGAGTCGGCAATAAACTTGAGACACATCTGCTGCCTCAGGGACATGAGATGCCGAAGAGAGTGCAGAAGATGGCTTTAGATTTTTTAAATAAGCATTTGAAGTAAATGCATAATTCATAATGCATAATGCATAATCTGAAAAAAAATATAAAAAAAAGTGGGTTGAAAATTTGCATAGTTCAGAAAAAAGCTGTAACTTTGCATTGCTTTTCGGGAGAGACCTTGCGAAGCCTTTAGTGGAA
>JAIDUH010000084.1 GCA_029060285.1 Muribaculaceae bacterium
CATAATTCTGATTGAATTTCGAACCATCGATATTACTATAATCTAAGTTTATGCTGCGTCCTATCGGGTTTTCTTCCTTAAATAGTTTTTTTGCTAACCTATCTGTAATTATAACTTCTTTGTCAGACAAAGAACTGACAATATTACCCGAGATTGCAGATTTCTTTCCCAAAAATTTCAAAAAATCACTATCAAGAGAGGTGCCGATAGAAGTAAGAGACCTTTCATTGTCGCTGCCCGGATCCGATGTCACGTTCATGAAGTACGTAGCATCTTCAAGATAATGTATTTCCTCCGCACTATTAAAATGATGACCAATAATAAGGGCTAAATCATCATAATTTACTAACATTAAGCCCTCTTTTCCATTAGATAATTGTTCCACTCTTTTGGCGTATGGTTGGTCGAATAATGTAGATGGTTTTATCCCCTGCATGACAGATGATATCATCGCCATCAACGTCAGGCTGACCGCCATCGCGCAGATGCTGATGGCGGTCTGGGTCTTGTATTTGTTGAGATTCCGAAGGGAAATCCTGAGGTAATGGAGTAACA
This sequence comes from Muribaculaceae bacterium, assembly GCA_029060285.1. Taxonomy (GTDB): domain Bacteria; phylum Bacteroidota; class Bacteroidia; order Bacteroidales; family Muribaculaceae; genus Lepagella. Next base: position 556 of record JAIDUH010000084.1, read on the forward strand.
TTTTAATTCTTAATTAATAATTTTTTTTGGACTTAACCATAAAGCGCCTCTCCGAGGCTACTGAATTCTCTTTATGGGTGCCCCAGACTGAAGTCTGGGGTTTCTACATAATTTCAGCTCTCCGAGCTGAGAGGCTATTTGGATTCTATACATAGTTCGGAACTATTCCTTAAGGTATTCGATGGGGTCGGCGTGCATTATGTCGCGGATCTTCCAGACTATGGTGAGGGTGGTGACGGCTATGATTAGGAGCACTGTAAAGAGATATGGGGGCACAATGCTCGTTGTATAGACTTCGAATGCTATGTCTAATTCAACGAGTCTTGGAATGCCTATCAACCCTAACGGGAGTGCGATCACGGCTGCAACGGCAATAATCACTATATATGTTCGCACAAATATCAGGGCAATAACCATGCGGGTCGCACCGTTCAGTTTTCTCAATGCCATCTCCTTGCGTCTGCGTCGGGTGTCGAGCGAGACTCCTGAATACACCGCTGCTATAGTGGTGATGAGGCTTATTATTGAGAGGATATAGATAATAGTTATGACGGCACTTGTCATACTGTAATCGCGAGGTGCATATAAATTGAAATAACTTTCAGTCATTATGTCTATACGATTCGGCACCTCTTCCCTGATAATGTTATCTATAGCAGACTTTGCTTCACTTTGCTTTCCAGCCTTTGGAAGTATGAAACGATTGAATTCCTCTCCGTATTGATTACGTTGAGCATGACGGTCAGTTATAATCACAGCTTTTCTATTGAATTGCCCTTTTAAAGGAATCTTGTCAAAAACACCTTTTATTTCATATTCACCATTTGCTCTGTTTGGTAATGTCACGGTTTTGCCATTCCATAGGTTCTTGTCAATAAGCATCTGTTTAAAGTTTTCGCTGATCAAGACATATCTGTCCGGATTCACCTTCCCGGGAAGTTCATTTATCTCTAAGCCAAAAAAATCTTCAATATCCTCACTATTCTGAAACAATTCATCATAATATGAAGTATTGGGGAATTCTTCGTCAGGATCAAATACTGAATATCCATCTACAGATAACTTAAAGACTCTTTCCACGCAGTCCAGTGTGTCAATTCGATTAAAAACCTTGCCTGAATATTCCGGGTCAGAAGAAAGTTTTAAAATATTCAAGGCTCTCTTGTACCTATCGACATCTTCAGGTATGCTATACATATCCTTGATTGAGTCAATAGAGAGGAAATACAAAGATGTCAGCCACAAGAATAAAATGCTTATCGTCATTTGCACGGTCAGTCCAACATTACGGAGTCGGTGTTTGGGTCGCGGTTTCATCCTTAGGGCAAGCCCTGTCTGATCGCGACGTATTCTCCTTACCGTTATGATCGCTACGATCATGCCAGTTGCTATGAGTATGGCAGCTGAGATAAGTGCAATGGGATAGGAATTGTCGAAATTATAAGTGCTTTCTTCAATCAGAGTATAATAGTTTGAATTCAGAAAACCGACTACAACAAAAATTAGCGTCAATGCCAAAGCGAGAGTAATTATTAACACGATAAGTATTTCGGTTGCAAAAAGCCAAAACAGAGATGCCGGTTGACTACCGACACATGTACGGAGTGCAACTTCCCTTTCTCGCAACCGAAAGAGCTGCATCTGTTGCCTGAGATAGTTGGAAAACGATACCAGGACAAAGATAAACATAAAAAGTATGATACATTTCCTGATTAGCTCATATTTAGATTCATCATATTTGTCTTTAACGTTGAGTAAGACAAACTCATTATTAGGAAAAAGATTTTCCAATTCCGTTTGAAGTTCCTCTCTGTCGGCATCGTCACGCAATACAAAATACAATTCGCAGGCATAAAATGGCGGAATGTCTTCAGTAAAAAGGAAGATATGTTGATCGCGGTACATAAATTCATTGTTTGAAGAGGGTCTCCGTATGACATCTTTTACAATAACATTGCCATCATCAAGACCTGTGAAATCCCTTATATATGGGAAATTTAAAGAAATTGTCTGTCCTATCGGGTTCTTTCCTTCAAACAGTTTCTCTGCCAACCAATCTGTTATCACCACTTCGTTGCTTTTGAACTCACCGAGTCTTTCTCCTGAATAGATGGATTTCTCACCAAGGAATCTGAGATATCCCGGCTCACTCAAACTCCCGTATGCCATCATGGAATGTTCCTCCTTACCTGAGGGATTTGCTGAAACCGCAATGCTGAAAAGACCTGGTGCATTAATATGCATTTCATTTACACTCTTAAACTGATGTCCCAAGATCAAATCTCTATCATTTTGAGAAATAGTCCGTGAGTATTCATCCCTTGCGAACTGTTCGACCTTATCGGAATATGGTTGACTGAGCAAAGGAGGTGTTTTGAATGAGAGCATTATGGATGACACAATTGCCATCAACGTCAGGCTGACCGCCATCGCGCAGATGCTGATAGCTGTCTGGGTCTTGTATTTGTTGAGATTCCGGAGGGAAATCAGAATATAGTGTAATAACATAAATAATTAATCATTAATCATTGATAATTCATCATTCTTTTAAGTATTCGATGGGGTCGGCGTGCATTATGTCGCGGATCTTCCAGGCTATAGTGACGGCGGTGATGGCTATTATTAGCGATAGGGTAATGATATAGGCGATTGCCATATCACCATAAGAAATTCCCGGAAGAACATTACGTTTGACTTCATCATAATCAAATGTTATGAAGAATAATGGCACGGATATGATAGCAGCCACGGCAATTATCCAGATGTACGTGCGCGTGAAGATCCGGGCGATTATCTTGGGTCCGGCACCGTTAAGTTTTCTGAGTGCCATCTCTTTTCGTCTGCGTCGGGTGTCAAGAGCGACTCCTGCATATACTCCCGCCATAGTGGTGACGACACTGATGGCAGACAGAATGTATATGATTGTGATTAATATGAAAAATACGTCATATTTTTGTGCAACATTATCATAATAGCGTTCAGCCTTGATATCGATACGGGATGGAAGCACCTCCCTTATGGCGTTATTGATTACTTCCGTAGCTTCCTTTTCCCTACCTGCTTTGGGGAGAATAATCTTATCGTAGTAATCAAAATTCACAGGCTTAATTTCATCATATAGCGCGATGACACAGCTGTTAGATTCTTCATGAAAAGGTATATTGTCAATTTCACCTTTTATATCATACTCTCCAACATTCGGCAAGTTTATTGTGGTTCCATTCCAAAGATTATTGTCAATCAGTTTCTGTTTAAATTCTTTGGAAATATACGCATACTTTGCGGGATTCACTTTCCCCGGATAGTCTTCTCTCTCAAGATTGAAAAAATCAATCCAATCCTCACCATCTTGATAAACTTCAGAATATGGGATATAATCTTTCATTTCCTGATCGAGCGGTAAAGTCGACCTATATTCAATGAATTTATAAATCTTTTCAACTGATCTGGCGGATTGCAGAGACTCAATTTTGTCGAATATTTCCTTTGATTGATCACCAGTTATTCCATTCACACGGACTTGCAGGCATTTCCTGTATCTCTCCGTATTATCCGGAATTCCGTATTGTTTTTTTAAGCTTGATATAGACATTAATAAAAGTACGGTTGCCCAAATAAAGAAAATGCTCACGGTCATTTGTATAGTCAGTCCAACATTACGTATGCGATGTTTGGGGATAGGCTTCATGCGTAGTGCAAGTCCTGTCTGATCCATACGTATCCTTCTGACAGTTATCGCAACACTTACAAGACTTATCGCAATCAAAATGGCTGTTGATATGAGGGCAACCGGTATGGCACTGTTAAAATAAAAGTCTTCGGATGCAAATACTTTTTCGTAACGAGAATTGATATATCCTGTTGAGATGGAAATTAGAGCAAGGGTCAACAACAAGGTCAAACCTAAGACAATCAATATTTCTGTTGAAAAGAGGGCGAATAATGATGCCGGTTGGCTGCCGATACATGTACGGAGTGCCACCTCCCTTTCACGCAAGCGGAAAAGTTGGGTCTGTTGCCTAAGATAATTGGAAAAAGAAACCAATACAAAGAGGAACATAAACAAGATGATGCAACTGCGGATAATGTCACCGGTTTCATGAGAATATATTTCCTTCACATTTTCCAATTTCACCTCCTCGTTAGGAAATAATTCTTTCAACTCGTCTGTCAGTGCTTCTTTGGAAGCTCCCTCATGCAAAATAAAATAGCATGCCACATGGTCAGTATCCGGAATATGATCATCGGTAATCATAACTTCGGAAATTCTATGAAGAATCATATCGTCGGGTGATGGAGTTTCCATCACGTCCTTGATGACATAGCTTTTTTCAAGATCTGTTCTTGAGTCCGGGTGATAGTAGAAATATACATTGAGCTTTTTCCCGACCGGATTTTCTTTTCCATATAGTTTTCTTGCCAACTTTTCACTTATGATAACCTCCTCCTTTGAAAAGGAATCAATTTTTCCTCCTGTTATAGCTGATTTTATTCCATGAAATTTCAAGAATGCGCTATCCACCATGGAAGTCTGGCTAATGAGAGATCGCTCCTCTTTGGTATCTGAATTGGAAGTTGGAAGAATACTGTATGTTTCAAAGCCAATGTAATGGATCTCGTCAACATTTTTAAACTGATGTCCCAAGATCAATGGCATTATTGCGGAGTGGATAAAGGAACTGCCATCTAATCTGACTTTTTCAACCCTCTCGGCGTATGGTTGACTCAGCAGCGGAGATGGGGTAATATACAAAGCAAACGATGAAATTATCGCCATCAATGTCAGACTGACTGCCATCGCGCAGATGCTTATGGCGGTCTGGGTCTTGTATTTGTTGAGATTCCGAAGGGAAATTCGGAGGTAATGAGTTATCATTTGGAATTTTATTTAAATTTAGATATTTATGACAGTTCCATCGGGCAGTCAGAGGATGTATCGTTATACTTATCACAGACTCGCGTTAACGCGCACGGAGTGCGCTTTGTTACTAAACGCGGTCTTCGGAAGAGTCCGTTTGCATCTCCAAAACAGAACCTTCAATTACACATGTTTAGTAACAGAGGGCACTCCGTGCCCGTCAGCGCGTGACAATTTGACATATTCATAAAGAATTGCATTATGTTTTCAATTCA
>JAIDUH010000085.1 GCA_029060285.1 Muribaculaceae bacterium
AACTAAATTAGCTTCTTCTGCCCTCATATTCGCAGCCCTCTCCGCTTCCGCTGCCACTCCAATCATATATTTCGACCGTCCCGCCGACTTTTTCGAAGAGACTTTCGTAATCGGAAACGGCACCCAAGGAGGCATCATATACGGCAATCCGTCTCGCGAACGGATATCCCTCAACGACATTACTTTCTGGACCGGTGAGCCCGATACTGCTGTTTATTCCCCCGGCGCATACAAAGCTATTCCGGAAATACGCGCAGCATTGGATGCCGGCAATTATCAACTTGCTCAGGAACTCCAAAAAAAGGTCCAAGGCCATTATACCAATAACTATCAGCCAATCGGCAACCTCTTCATTGACTTCGACGACAAAATCGAGGCTACAAACTATTCTCGGAAACTGAATCTCTCGGATGCAACAACAAAAGTGGCTTATACAAAAGGCAATAACGAAATCACAACCGAATACATTGCTTCAGCTCCCGATAGCATCATTGCAATCAGAATAACCGCTGAGCGACCAATAGACTTCACCCTTTCTTTTGAATCTCTAATTAAGAAATACGAGGTCAGTTCCACTGCCAATGGCATTATTGCTGAAGGAAGTGCATCGTATTCTTCACTCCCAAGCTATGTAGATATGCCTGCTGATGAGAAGTTCCTCTATGATGACAATCGAGGTATCAGATTCCGTACCGACATCCGTACCATATCGCCGGGTGCTACATTAACTCCTGGCAACGATGGAACCCTGTCTGTGAAGAATGCCACACAGTCTCTTATCCTCGTTGCCATTGCTACAAATTTCAATGGAGCTGACAAAAATCCGTCTACACATGGCACGGATTTTAGGACCATTGCTTCTCGTAAAGCCGATAACGCTCAGAAAAAAACATTTGATCAGCTTCTGAAAAACCATATTTCTGATTATTCCAGCCTGTTTTCTCGAGTAAACCTGGATCTTGGCAAGTCAGAAAATGCACTCAATGAGATGCCTACTGACATAAGACTCAAGAATTATTACGACAACACAGCTTATGACCCGGATCTTGAAGAGTTATACTTCAACTATGGAAGGTATCTTTTGATAAGCTGTTCCCGCACTCCGAGAGTTCCCGCTAACCTACAAGGACTGTGGAACGAATATCTCCTTCCGCCATGGAGTTCCAACTACACTACCAACATCAACGTCGAAGAAAACTATTGGCCGGCAGAAGTGACCAATCTTAGCGAACTTCATATGCCACTGCTTTCTTTCATCAAGCAATTACCGGCAACCGGTAAGGACACAGCACGCGAATACTATGGTGTAGACCGAGGTTGGTGTCTCGGACACAATTCCGACATCTGGGCGATAACAAATCCTGTAGGTCTTAACTCCGGCGACCCTCAATGGGCTAACTGGAATATGGGTGGCGCATGGATTGCCTCTCATATCTGGGAGCATTATCTTTTCACACGCGACAAGGATTTCCTCGCTGAGTACTATCCTACTCTCAAAGGAGCTGCGGAGTTCTGTCTTGACTGGATGATCGAGGACAATGAGGGAAATCTCATCACCTCTCCCTCTACCTCACCTGAAAACAACTTCATCGCTCCCGACGGCAAACCGGCTGCAACTTCTGCCGGTGCATATGCTGACATAGCCATGATCCGCCAATGCCTCGCTGACACTCGGGATGCAGCCATTGTACTCGATACTGATATGGAGCTGGTGAAAGAAATTGAGGCTGCTCTCGCAAAAATTGCCCCTTACCGTATTGGAAAAGCCGGGCAACTTCAGGAATGGGCTGTCGACTTCAAGGAACAGGACCCGCAGCACCGACATCAATCTCATTTATATGGTCTATACCCCGGTCATCATATCTCAATCTCAGAGACTCCAGACCTTGCAAAAGCAGCGGCAAAAACACTTGAAATCAAAGGAGAAAACACTACAGGATGGAGCACTGGTTGGCGTGTCAATCTTCTTGCCCGACTTGCTGATGCCGATAAAGCATATTCAATGTATCGACGTCTCCTTAAATATGTGAGCCCTGATAAATACAATGGTCCTGACAAGCGCAAGGGAGGCGGAACTTATCCAAATCTTCTTGATGCACACTCTCCATTTCAAATCGACGGCAATTTCGGTGGCACTGCAGGAGTAGCGGAAATGCTCGTGCAGTCAACTCCAAAGGTCATTAATATATTACCGGCTCTCCCGAATCAATGGAAAGATGGTTATGTTTCCGGACTTCGCACACGTTCCGGTGCAACCATAGATATAGAATGGAAAGATGGAAAAGCCTCATCCGTAACAATCAGACCAATAGCTGACGACAGCATTACCATAATCGCCAACGGCAATTCAATTCCTATAAAATTAATCGCCGGAACACCGCAAACACTCTCCTTTTGATAGCGTGATAGTAACTGTTAAGCATAGATCTCAGTGAGCTTCAAGGGCAAGCGAGGCAATGACAACTTATGGATAATTTCGGTATATAATTATCTAATTTATGAATAGATATAAGAAGAAATGCTCCGTGTGCACACTGTGTGGGCACTGAGTGTACATCCGCCTGATAGTTACAGCATACAAGCATGAAAGCGAAAAATCCATAAAAAAATCCATTTTTATTGAATATTCTCAATAAATTTTATTAACTTTGCAAGAGAAGTGGCAAAAGATGCATCGATTCTTTCCACTTCTCTTAATAATATAACCTATAAGACTAACGAACAATTCATCAGAAACACCATGAAAAGATTCGCATTCAAAATGTTTCTTAAGCCCGGCTTCGAGGCCGAGTATGAAAAACGCCATGCTCAATTATGGCCGGAACTCAAAAAACAGATAGCAGACTCAGGTGTGCGCAACTATTCTATATATTGGGACAAAGATACCAACATCCTCTTCGGTTATCAGGAAGTGATCGGCGACTCAAACTCTCAAGATGCTGAGGCCGCCGACGAAATCACCAGAAAGTGGTGGGACTATATGGCTGACATCATGGAAGTCAACCCTGACAATTCTCCCGTCACTGTGCCTATTAAAGAAGTGTTCCATCTTGATTGATTCTGAAAATGACCAAGACTTATCATCTCGCCGTTGACCTCGGAGCCACTTCCGGACGTACTATCCTTGCTTCTTTCGATGGTCAGAAAGTTGATATGCAGGAAATAGCCCGCTATCATTACCCTATGCTGCCCATTGGAAGCCACCAATATTGGAATCTCCCTCTCATCTATCAGCACGTCATCGAATCAATGAAGAAATGTGCTGAAATCCTTGCTGAAATGCCGGAGAAACCGTCTTTGAAGACAATCGGAATTGACACTTGGGGCTGTGATGTGGCATACTTCCTCAAAGATGGAAGTATTGCAAGCTTGCCATATTGCTACCGTGACACACACACTGTCGGTGCTGTGGAACGTTTCTGCAAAGAAATGCCTAAAGAAGATGTCTATGCAAGGACCGGTATCCAGTTTATGGATTTCAATACGCTCTTCCAGCTTGACACTATTCGGCGAAACAATCCTGAGGTTCTCGACAATGCCGACAAAATTCTCTTCATACCCGATGCCCTCTCCTATATGCTTACCGGAAAGGCCGTCACGGAGCGTACCGTAGCCTCAACTTCTCAGATTCTGAATCCAAATACAGGGGATCTTAACGAAGTGCTGCTTGCAAAGGTCGGCTTATCTCGCGACAAGTTTGGCCCCATGATCGAACCGGGCGAAGAGATAGGAACGCTCATTCCGAGGCTCGCTGATTTGACCGGACTCGGTGAAGTTCCCGTGGTATCCGTGGCTGGGCACGACACGGCTTCAGCTGTGGCTGCAGTGCCGACACCCGACAAGGATTATGCTTATCTAAGTTGCGGCACTTGGTCGCTTCTCGGTATTGAAAACGAAGGCCCCATCATCACTGAAAAGAGCCTTGAATATAACTTCACCAACGAAGGTGGCGTAGACGGCACTATCCGTGTTCTCAAAAATATCACCGGCCTTTGGCTTTTCGAACGTTGCCGTGAAGAATTCAAGAATGTTCCTTCTGACATATCTGAATTGGCTGCACTTTACCTCGAAAGCGATTGTCCAAGCATCGTGAATCCGGACGACCCATCGTTTGCCAACCCTTCCAGCATGACTAAGGCTATCGATGAATATTGCGTTAAGACAGGACAGCCAAAGCCTGAGACTCCAGCCGACTATATCCGTGTGGTCTACAGAAGTCTTGCACACAGATATGGAGAAATCACTGAATGGCTTCGCGAGCTTTCTCCGGTTGAAATCAAACGTCTCCATGTGATAGGAGGCGGCTCTCGCAACAAGCATCTGATGCAGATGGCTGCCGATACTCTCGGAATACCGGTGGTTGCTGGTCCCGCAGAATGCACAGCTCTTGGCAATGTATTGATGCAACTCCGTGCCTGCAAGTCGCTCTCTTCGCTTAAGGAAATGCGCGACGTTGCCATCAACTCCACAGAGACAGTCACCTTCACACCTCAAGCCTAATAACATAAACCACATTATAAATACACAACCACATTATGAAAGAAGAACTTATCCAGAAGGCTTATGAAGTAGCCAAGGAAAGATATGCCGCTATCGGCGTTGACACTGACAAAGTGCTGCAACAAATGCAGGATTTCCACCTCAGCATGCACTGCTGGCAAGCTGACGACGTGACAGGTTTTGAGCCACGCGAAGGCGGACTTACAGGTGGCATTCAAGTCAATGGCAACTATCCGGGACGTGCCCGCAATATTGAAGAACTCCGCGGCGACATTCTCTATGCAATGAGCCTTATCCCGGGCAAGCACCGTCTCAACCTCCACGAAATTTATGGTGACTTCAAAGGTAAATATGTTGACCGCGATGAAGTCACTCCAGAATATTTCCAGAGCTGGATCGACTGGGCTAAAGAGCATGACCTCAAACTCGACTTCAATTCCACTTCTTTCTCTCACTCAAAGAGTGGCGACCTTTCACTCTCTAACCCCGACAAGAGCATACGCGACTTCTGGATTGAGCATTCAAAGCGTTGCCGCGCCATCTCACAGGCTATCGGCGAGGCTCAGAATGATCCATGTATCATGAACACTTGGGTTCATGACGGAAGTAAGGATATCACCCTCAACCGCTCCCTCTATCGTGAGCTTCTCAAAGATTCTCTTGATCAGATCTTCGAACACCGCTATGATATGATGAAAGACTGTGTCGAGTCTAAGGTATTCGGTATCGGTCTTGAAAGCTATACTGTGGGCAGCAACGACTTCTATACTGCTTATGCAGCCCAGAAGAACATGATGATCACTCTCGACACCGGTCACTTCCATCCGACTGAGAGCGTCGCAGACAAAGTCAGCGCCATGCTTCTTTTCGTGCCTGAACTTATGCTCCACGTTTCACGTCCTATCCGCTGGGATTCCGACCACGTGACTATCATGGACGACCCGACAATGGATCTCTTCAGCGAAATAGTTCGCGCCGGTGCCCTTAACCGCGTTCACTATGGTCTCGACTACTTTGATGCTACTCTCAACCGTATCGGCGCTTACGTAATCGGTAGCCGTGCTGCTCAAAAGTGCATGCTCCGTGCTCTTCTCGAGCCTGTCACCACTCTCCGCAACTACGAGCTCGAAGGCAAGTACTTCCAGCGTCTCGCTCTCCTCGAAGAGTGCAAGAATCTCCCCTGGAATGCTGTCTACGATATGTTCTGCCTCAAGAACAATGTTCCTGTTGGTGAGACTTACATCAAGGAAATCGAGAAATACGAGGCAGACGTCACTTCCAAGCGCTAATCTCTTTCTAAAACACATATATCATAGGATATGGAGGACTCTTCATATCCTATGATATATTAGCATTTCATAGACTAACAATGATTTTCCTCGGATTATTAATCATAGCAATTGGTTCTTTCTTCCAATCGAGTTGCTATGTGCCCATCAATAAAATCAAAAACTGGAGTTGGGAGTCATATTGGATGGTGCAAGCCATATTTGCATTCCTGCTACTGCCATTCCTTGGTGCAATGCTGGCTGTCCCTCAGGGACACACTCTATGCGAACTCTTATCGTCAACTTCTCCTTTCAGCCTTTGGATGACTATTCTTTTTGGCATGCTATGGGGAGTCGGAGGACTGACTTTCGGACTTTCCATGAGATACCTCGGAGTAGCTCTTGGTCAGTCCATTGCACTCGGAACTTGCGCAGGCCTCGGCACAATCATGGGCCCGGTACTTCTGCAAATTTTCTTTCCTGAAAACGATCCCCTTTCACAGTTGACGTTCTCAGTAATCATTGGGGTTATTGTAACTCTGATAGGTATCGCTATCATTGGGGTGGCAGGTGCCATGAAGGCGAATTCCCTGAGTGAAGAAGAAAAGAAAGCGGCCGTCAAAGACTTCAATTTTCCTAAAGGAATCTTGATTGCGCTTCTCTGCGGATTCATGAGCGGATGTTTCAACGTAGGACTCGCCTTTGGTGCCGATATAAATTTTGGCGACCTCACTCCCGACAACTACAAGACATTGCCGGCTACATTCCTTGTCACCCTTGGCGGATTTGTGATAAACGCAGCTTATTGCCTGTATCAGAATCAGAAAAACCACACTTGGAGCGACTATTCTAAAAAGGATGTCCTTATCAATAACGTGCTTTTTTGTATTCTCGCCGGCGCTCTGTGGTATAGCCAATTCTTCGGGCTCTCTATCGGCAAGGGTTATCTTATTGATTCCCCGACACTCATGACCCTTTCTTTCTGTATCTTAATGGCTCTCAATGTCGTATTCTCCAACCTTTGGGGCATAATTCTAAAGGAATGGAAGGGGTGCTCATCTAAGACTATCGGGGTGCTCGTAGTCGGTATCATAGTCCTCGTGATCTCTTGCTTTCTCCCTCAACTCATCTGATGCATTATACTTTAAACTTTTAAATTCTATCTAAATATGTCAGTTTTAGATAATAATCCCGGGCTTGCCCATCAAGTGGAACAAGTAGCTGAAGCTGCCGGTTATCTTTGGCAAAAAGGCTGGGCTGAACGTAATGGCGGAAACATTACTGTCAACGTAACTGAACACATCACAGACGAAATCAAGGCTATGCCTGCAATAGCTGGTCCTTTCCCTATCGGTTTTACTCTTCCTCACCTTAAAGGATGTTGGTTCTACTGCAAAGGCACCCAGATGCGCATGCGCGACCTCGCTCGCTGGCCCATGGACAACGGCTCCATTATTCGCATTTGTGATGACTGTGCAAGCTATGAAATTGTTGCAGACAAACCTGTCAAACCTACTTCTGAACTTCCTTCCCATCTCGCTGTCCACAACTATCTTATTGGGAAAGGATCCAACTATAAGGCAAGTCTCCACACCCACCCTATCGAGCTGGTGGCAATGACACACAATCCTGAATACCTGAAGAAAGATGTGTTGACTAAGATCCTTTGGTCGATGATTCCGGAGACTAAGGCTTTTGCTCCACGCGGACTTGGTATTGTGCCATATATGCTCCCATCTTCCAACGATCTCGCTGAAGCCACAATCAAGGCTATTGATGATGATTATGATGTGGTGATGTGGGAAAAGCATGGTGTCTTTGCTGTCGATACCGATATAATGTCGGCTTTCGACCAGATCGACGTGCTCAATAAGAGCGCAAATATCTTCATGTGTGCTTGCAATATGGGCTTTGAACCGGAAGGTATGTCTGATGCTCAGATGACGGAAATCTCAACAGTGTTCCATCTCCCCAAATAATACAGTATCAGCGCGCTTGCGCTTACATAAAGAAGCCGGAAGTCTTTATAAAAGCTTTCGGCTTTCTTATAATCCTTTAGCCCTAATCCTATAAATCCTAAATGGAGGATACGAAACTTAAATTTGTCTATTCCAACTTTTTTTCCTAATTTTGCAATGAAATTCTTTACAAAATTTGATGAACATGAAACTATACGTTTTTTTTCTCTCGATATGTCTGGCTTTCATCTTTTCAATTAGCTCTAAAGCATACGACAGTATTGAGTTTCATTGCGATAAAGACACTACCCTGATAAATTCCCTACTCAGCTATCCTGAACTCAAGGAAATGGCTCCTGAAAACAGAGTGGCTTTCTTCGCCAGGAAGCTCGTAGGATCCCGGTCCGGACTAAGGCAACAGATACTTGAGGCTGACACGATGGTATATACTATTGATGTGCATTCTTTCACTCCTCTGAGCTTTATTTCCACTTGCCTTGCGCTTGCCAAGGCCTACGAGACTTCATCTGCTCCTAACTGGCGTGATTTTGCCGACAAATATGAAAATGTGATGTTTAAGCGAGGGGAAGCCACCGACTTCGTTTCTAGGTTTCTTTATCCATCCGACTGGATCGCCGACAATATTTTCAGAGGTAATGTGACCGATGTCACATTTAATCTTGATGGATTAGCTGCAAGGAAAAAGGAAAAGTCAATCGACTATATTTCTCACAATAAAGATTCATTTAAGGCGTTCAACAATCCGACCAACTACGAGCGTCTCAAGATGCTTGAAATGGGATTCCGCAATCATCAGATCCCGTACATTTCAAACGGAGACCTAATGAATTCTAAACGTTTTAAGCCTCAAGCAAAGGAGGGGGATATATTCTTTCTTTTGACCCCTGATTTCAATCTTGACAGCAGGGAAATGGGTATTCTGACATTTGATGGCGACAATCTACTCATCGTCCAACTTTCTCCTTCAAAAGACACGGTCACTTTGGAAGAACTTCCTTTTGAAAACTACGTCAAGAGAAATGTGAAGCGCACTCAAGGGGCCAGAATCATCCGAATCTCCAAATAACGTAAGTCAAACTTATTCTCACTTAAATTTTATAGTTAGTAATTGATTGTTGTAGCTTTCGATCTTGATGACACGCTCATCCCGGAAGTGCTGTTTCTAAAAAGCGGCATTCATCACATCGCAACTTTAATCAACAAAAATTATCCGAGGTTGCCTATCCTTCGCATAGTTTCTGCCATGGAGACTGCACTGCTCACCCGCAGGAACCATTATGCAGCCCTCGAGTCATTATTGGAAGAATTCAATCTCCGCAGTTCCGTTGACATGAAAGGAATTGTGACGGAGTTCAGAAATCACGCTCCTGATCCTGCTATCTATCATCTTTCCCCCTCAATAGCTGAAGCTCTTGCTACTCTCAAGCAAAAGAACATCAAGACAGCCTTAATTACCGATGGACGTAGCCTTACTCAACGTAATAAGATTGCATCAGCTGGTCTTTACTCTTTTTTTGACAATTCAGACATTTACATTTCTGAAGAGATAGGTCACGACAAATTTGACCCCGACAGTTTCTTACAAATTATGAAGAAACATGCCGGAGCCAAAGAATTTCATTATGTAGGAGACAATCCTCCTAAAGATTTTTTACACCCTGCAAAATTGGGATGGCAAACTCATCTGGTGCATGCTTTTCCACTTGCAGTGCATCATGGATTCCCCAAACTATGAAATCTTCGCCTTTAAGGAATGCCAAGGTACCTGTGCACCTGTAGACTAAGGGTCCAGCGAGGATCTTGAAGGATTCTTCTCACCGTTCGCATAGTGTTTGACTCTCTCGTTTTCTTGTCGGCTACATAACATGGCTGAAGATACATCAGGGTCTTTTCGCTTATGCAAGGAAGATCAAAATAGGCTTCAAGATCTTGTCCTACATCTACAACTTTCACCTCATCAGCCCTGTCTACCTTTATTTGAGGATTCCCTATCATATCGTCAATGCCTATCTTTGGAGATACTGTCACCCAATCTATTCCTTCCGGAAGAGTTTGAGTACCATTTGTCTCGATCGCCACCTTTTTCCCGGTAGCATGATGAAGCAGACGGATAAATTCAGAATCTATATATAATGACGGTTCTCCTCCTGTAAGAACTACCCAGTCAGCTTTATACAGTTTCACGGCTTGAATAATATCTGTATCCGTCATAGCCACTCCTTCATTATGCCGAGTGTCACAGAACGGGCACTGAAGGTTGCATCCGGAAAAACGGATAAAAACAGATGGGTATCCAGTATGATGCCCTTCTCCTTGCAAGGAATAAAATATCTCGTTGATCTTTCTCATATTAATCCTCCTCGTATGCAGCCATATTCCCTTCTGACTCCTGCACTTCACATCTATAGCATTCCGGAATGGAATCCACTACCCAACGGGCTATGTTTTCTGCCGTAGGATTGAACGGCAAGACATCATTCAATATAGCATGGTCGAGCTTTCCTGCCACCAACTCCTTGATTTTGGTAAAATCCACCACCATCCCGGACTCATTGAGCTCTTTGGACTTGCACTCCACTACTATCACCCAGTTATGCCCATGAATATTCTTGCATTTGCTCTCATATGGCAAGGAAAGCCGATGAGCAGCCGATATCTCAAGTCTCTTCCTAACGTAATACATTACTCATTCGTACTCATTAATCATTAATCGCTTATCAATGATCGTCGATCGTCATTCGTTAATCGTTAATCGTTAATCGTTAATCGTTGATCGTTAATCGTTAATTTCAACCCCTGCATCTCGAAGGGCTTCCATACGCTCTACGCATGTCCCGCATTTGCCGCAATGCTTCTCTCCTCCTTTATAGCAGGAATATGTCAGATTGTAATCTACTCCTATTCTCTTTCCGATCCTGGCAATGTCACTCTTTGTGATGTCAGTATACGGAGCATCAATCTCTATGCCATCATATGTGCCTTGCTTTATTGCATCACTCATCGCTGAAATAAATCCTGGACGGCAATCCGGATAGATAGCATGGTCTCCTCCATGATTCGCAAGCATCACTTTCTTAAGACCTCGGCTTTCTGCCAATCCCGCTGCGATGGAAAGCATTATGCCGTTACGAAATGGCACTACAGTCGACTTCATATTTTCATCAGCATAGTGACCCTCAGGAATATCTTCACCTCCAATAAGAAGAGAGGATTTAAAATATTTGCTCATAAAATCCAAAGGGATCACAATATGCTCAATCCCAAGTATCTCACAGTTCTTGACAGCACATGCTATCTCTCTTGCATTATGCTTTGAGCCATAATCAAATGTCACAGCAAGTGCTATTTGATCTTTCTTGTCGTGCAAAAGAGTAGTGGAGTCCATTCCACCGCTAAGGACAATTACTGAATCTTTCATCTCAAAACTCAAGTTGGGATATTCTTCTTTGTTTTGCCATCTCCTCATGCTCGGCATCTCCCCAGTTGGCAAATGGATGGATGGAGATACCACCTCTTGGCATAAACAGCCCTTTTACCTCAATGTATTTTGGATCCATCAAATCGCGAAGGTCTTTCATGATGATGTTGACACAGTCTTCATGAAAATCTCCATGATTGCGAAATGAGAAGAGATAAAGTTTCAGGCTTTTGCTCTCCACCATTCGGGTTCTTGGAATGTAGGAGATTTTGATGCGTCCGAAATCTGGCTGACCCGTCTTAGGACATAGTGTAGTAAATTCCGGACAGTCAAGACGCACCACATATTCATTTTCCGGGTGCTTGTTCTCAAATGTCTCGAGCAGTTGCGGGGCATAGTCAGTAGGATATGTCGTCCCCTGATTGCCGAGAAGGGTAACTCCTTCAAGTTCTTTTTCGTTTCTCATAATCTATTTGATCATCAAAGGTGAATCAATTATCCGGTCTGTTCCGGAAGCAATTGGAAAAACAGTCCAACGCCGATACAAAATTACAAAAAAATCCGCTATCTTACAATAGCGGATTTAAAGTTATATCTTGAAATATTGTTTGGACGAACAGCGCAGTTAGCGTATTCCGTGCGCGTCCCACGTCGGTTAAAGTGCCACCTCAAAGCACCAACATTGCTATAACATGGGCTACCACTGCTGCCACAAGGCCGCCAATGGTATGGGCAAGAATTGCTTTTGATGTAAGATTGCGATATCCCAGAGAGTCAAGCATTGCTGTGTGCGTGCTCAAATAACCACTCCAGCACATTCCTATCGCTGTAAACACACAAATTGCATTTGGATCTACCCACCCTTCTGCCATGAACCTTGGAAGAAGACCAAGCGCCGCCCCTACGGCTCCAAGAGCTGTAATGGGAAACCCAATAAGATGGGGATCATGAAAACCAAAAAGCCATTCGAACAATACATTAATTTTGCCAACAAGCTTTGGAAGAAGTTCGACTCCTTGATATGCACTTCCATCATATCCATTAGGACCTGCCCCGAAAGTCAACATCATTACGAGTGTTGAAATCACAAGGACGCCGGGGATAATGGCAAGACCTACCTCAACTCCTCCCTTGCCGCCATCAAGAACAGCATTCAGTATTCTCGTAAAGAGCGATTCCTCTTTATTTTTTCCTTCTTCTTCTGTCTTTTTGATTTCCTCATACACTTCATCTACGGCGGCCATGTCCCTGTAGTCTGGATGAGAACGAAGTATGAAATGCTGCATGCATCGGGTTGAGACCACGCAACCGACTATTGCCCCGACAAATCCTATGAGAGGCTCTACTGTATATCCAAGACTGACCATATATATGATCACAAGAAGACCCATACCAAATGCTGTTCCGAAATTGGTCAGCGAAATGAATTGATACCTCTTGAAGTATCTTGCAAATTCCTTGTCCTTGGAAAGCGTTATGATAGCAGGATTGTCTGAAAGGAATGTCATCACTCCACCCAGAGAAGCAACTCCCGGCAGATTAAATATGGGCTTCATGATGGGCTGAAGTATTTTTTGGAGCATGCCCACTACCCCAAACTCTACAAGGATTCTGCCAAGAGCCCCCGTAAGCACGCATACGGCCATCAGAAAGAAGCATGTATTCAAAAGAAGATCGTGAGCCGTTGCCATCATTGTTTTCATCATGGGCGCCAAACCCATCTTGTAAGCAATAGCACCAAATATTACAAAAATCCACATCAGGCAGACTATACCTGTTATATAAGTTTTCCTTCCTGATTTCTTTTTTTCTTCTGAAGTTGCTGATGATTCAGCATCCGATTCTGTTGTGACATTAGTTGTGTCCATGATGTAGTCAGTTTTTAATTATGCATTATATTTGATACTTCCAATTCCTTTAACCATTAAACCTTTTAAATGATTCGGCTTATTGCCGAATCATTTAAAATTAAACAGATTCATATGCCACGTAAGACCAATGGAGCCATACAAGGTGTTTTTTTGCATCAAGTCGGCAGAATTATAATTGTCACCCATTGATCCGAACGCAGCGGCATGAACCTTGAGCAAATGTTTCTTATTGTTGATCGGATACCATTCGCCAACTGCTCCGGCTATTACCAGTTGGGTTCCTCTTGCCACTTCTGTCAATTCTGTCTTATTGACTCCCCTGTTGCAGTCATAAGATACTTTTGCGGTGAGCTTCCATTTAGGGGAAATGTTCCAAGCAAATTCTCCCATGAATGTATTGTTCTTGAAGACACGGTTATCCGGATAAGTGCGAGTCATCAGATCTACAAGGACTTCATATTTATCATCTATTTGAAGCTTATTGCCAAGGGCTACGTAATTACAATATTTTCCTTTCAGATACTCGACTTCGTTTACCGACCATATGGTTTCAAGACGCAAGCGCTCAGTTAGATTATGCCCCCCTCGCCACATAAGATTATATGAATACAGGTTTCGGTCAGCCGCAGTAGCGAATATGCTTTGAGATATCTGAAAAGCAAGATGGTCATTCGAAGTCACTTGGTAGCCGGCTGATACACCAAACTGATAACAAGCCACGTTGGAGACAAACAGATTTGGACACATCAGATTGATGGGTGCCCTGTCATATTCATATCCTCCAATAAGCACGACTTGCTTGCCGGCTCCAAAATCAAATTTATCATACTGATAATTGACATCCAGAATATCCGTTTGATCCCAAAAAGTATTATCCTTTGGAGTCCTTGAAAACCTTTGTCTCCAAGTGTATGTCAGACCTTCCATCAGCTCTCCATGAGCCTTCAGCGCAATATATTTGCCTATAAAACCCGTTTGGGATCTATCAAGATCACCCTTTTTACTTAACAGTTGCCAGTCAAGCCTGGCATCAAGATCCAGGGAGATCAGATGGTCGTCTGCACTCTTATCCTGAATATCATTTGATGTAGATGCATAGGAAGCTACCGACATGGTCATCAGAGCGGCAGCGACCGTATTCTTTAGTGTCATAATGCTATTATATTTCCTTTAGCTATTCTGATTGACGATATATTTAATGCCACAAAATTAGAAAAATTATCGTAATGTGACAAATTTTTATTGGATAATTTATACTCGATTTGTCATTATGATATTTTTTCGGATTACTTCACCCAATAATTTGGAATATTCGCATAAATTTTGTAACTTTGCGCGCAAATAAAAAAACCGCTAATCAAATTCTACACCATGACAGTAACCGACAGATTTTTAGAATTCATAAAATTCGACACCCAAAGCGACGAAGAGACCAACCTCACGCCATCTACTCCGGGACAGATGACGTTTGCCCGACATCTTAAGACTTTGGTGGAAGACATGGGTCTTGAAGACATCACTCTTGACGACAACGGTTACCTTATGGCAACTCTCCCCGCCAACACCGACCGCCAACTCCCTACTGTAGGATTCATCGCTCACATGGACACTGCCCCCGATATGAGCGGACGACACGTAAACGCCCGCATTGTCGAGAACTACGACGGCACAACCATTACTCTCAATGAGAAACTACGCATATATCTTAGCCCCGACGAATTTCCCGAATTACTCAATTATATCGGACAAGACCTCATCGTGACAGACGGCACGACCCTTCTTGGAGCCGATGACAAGGCTGGTATCGCTGAAATCCTCACTGCAGTTGCTCGCCTGCAGGCAAATCCCGACGTCAAGCATGGCAAGATCAGGATAGCGTTTAATCCGGATGAAGAAATCGGAAAGGGAGCTCACAAATTTGATGTAGAGCGTTTCGGTTGCGACTTCGCATACACGATGGACGGCGGTGCCGTCGGTGAACTCGAATATGAAAACTTCAACGCTGCATCCGCTAAAGTGACCATAAAAGGACGCAATGTGCATCCCGGAACTGCAAAACACAAGATGGTGAATTCTATCCGTGTGGCAAACCAGTTTATCCAGATGCTTCCCCGCTGGGAAACTCCGGAGCATACCGAAGGCTACGAGGGATTCTATCATCTTATTGGCATCGAGGGCAGCGTAGAGCAGACCGTACTTACTTATATAATCCGCGATCATGATCGTGCCCGATTTGAAAGCCGCAAGCGCGAGATCGAACATCTCTGCCGAAAGACCAATATGGAGCATCCGGGTAGCTGTTCTGTAGAGATCAAAGACCAGTACTATAATATGAGGGAGAAGATCGAACCTGTAATGCACATCATCGAGATTGCAGAGAAAGCTATGCGTGATGCAGGCGTCACTCCCAAAGTGCAGCCAATCCGTGGCGGCACAGATGGCGCTCAGCTTTCATTTAAGGGTCTCCCCTGCCCCAATATCTTTGCTGGAGGTGAGAATATGCACGGCCGCTACGAATTTGTATCAATACAATCTATGGAGAAAGCCACGGATGTAATCTTTAACATCGCCAAGATTGTGGCAGAATAATATCATTCTACGCACCACGCATAACGCAAAACTCTTGAAAAAACTAATAGTAGTCACGGGGCCGACAGCTTCCGGCAAGTCTGACCTTGCTGTAAAGCTCGCTCTTGAATACGACACTGAAATCATATCAGCTGATTCCCGACAGATTTACAATGGCATACCAGTGGTCACCGCCGTTCCTGACGAAAGTCAGAGAATGGGGGTGACCCATCATCTTATGGAATGCCTTCCGCTCGATGCGTATTATTCTGCCGCCATGTTTGAGGAGGATGCTCTTAGAATCGCAGCTGACATCTGGAAGAAAAGAGATGTTGCAATTGTATGTGGTGGCTCCATGATGTATGTGGATGCTCTCCTTTATGGAATTGATGAACTCCCGACGGTGCCTGACTCCATTAGAAATCCGTTGATGGAAGATTGGAAGAAGAATGGCGATGACTGGCTTCGCGACCGATTAAAAGTTCTTGACCGGGATTATTATTCCAAGGTGGACCTTGCCAACATGAAGCGTGTGTTTCATGCAGTGGAAATTTGCATTGCCTCAGGCACTACTTACACCTCTCTGCGCACAGGTATTAGAAAAAAACGGGACTTTGAGATTGAGAAGATTGTGATCGAAATGCCAAGAGAGCAGCTTTTCGACCGAATAAACCGTCGGGTGCTCTCTATGTTGGATCGAGGTCTCGAAGAAGAAGCACGTCGGGTATATCCTCTACGCCATCTTAACTCGTTGAATACAGTAGGACTGAAAGAGATGTTCGCATACTTCGACGGCTTGATGGATTTCGACACAGCAGTTGCCCGCATTCAAAAAAATACTCGCGTCTACGCAAAAAAACAAATGACATGGATAAAAACAAAATCTTAAAATACGCTGCAGTATTCCTTCTCATAATAGGCATAGCATATTTCTGGAATAAGCTTGCTCCGGGTGCTATTGAAAACGACATCAAATCTGACTCGTCGGAAGCATCAGAATCTGTATATGGAATAGACCTGGAAGAATTAGATAAGGTGAAAGTTACCAACGATATTCCTTCAAAAATAAAGGAATACGAAGGATTCACTGTTGACTTCAACCCTGAAAATAAGACTCCTAATTATGTAGCATGGATTCTTCAGGGAAATGAAACGGAAGGAGCTATCGGAAGAAGCAACAAGTTCTGGACCGACCATGAAATAGAGGGATGTCCGGACACTCGCGACTACTCCCGGTCTGGTTATGACCGGGGGCATATGTGTCCTGCAGGAGAACAGAAATGGAGTGATGAAGCCATGCACCACAGCTTCGTGATGGCCAACATTTGTCCACAAAAACATGAGCTCAACACAGGCGCATGGAAAACGCTTGAAGATAAAGAACGCATATGGGCAAAACGAGATTCTGCAATTGTCATTGTAGCTGGCCCAATCTATGACTCCACAGACAAGGAAACTATCGGCCAAAACAAAGTCCGCGTCCCATCCGCTTTTTTCAAAGTTCTCCTTGCCCCTTATGCCACTCCGATACGAGCCATAGGATTCGTATATCCAAATATGAAATGCGAAGGCAACATGGCTTCCTATGCCGTCACTGTCGATGATATAGAAAAAATGACAGGCTTCGACTTCTTTGCTGCTCTCCCGGACGACATTGAATCTGACATCGAATCCGTTGTCTCATTCAAAGATTGGAATAAATGATTCTCTTTTAACCGGTGTGGCTTTATCCACACTTCTCAATGACAACGACGAAAACGATGACAACAACTATCGTAGCGCCTGCTACACCCAAAGGCAAAGGCGCACTCGCAATAATCCGCCTATCAGGACCTGACGCCCTTGCCATAGCTGACTCCGTATGGCAAGGAGTAAAACTCCGGGAATGTCCAACTCATACTACACACCTCGGCTATATAATAGATGAAACTGACAACATCCTTGATCAAACAGTAGCCACGATTTTTCGCGGACCCAATTCCTTCACCGGTGAAGATGTCGTAGAATTCACACTCCACGGTTCACCATGGATTGTTCGCGAAGTCACAAACCTGCTTCTCCGAAAGGGTGCTCAAGCCGCAGAACCTGGGGAGTTTTCAAGGCGTGCCTACCTCAATGGCAGAATGGACCTCGCATCTGCAGAAGGCGTGGCCGATCTCATCGCATCCTCCTCAAAAGCCGCGCATAAGCTTGCTATGCAGCAAACCCGTGGTGCTTTCTCAAAAGAATTCAACGAACTCCGCGATAAACTAATCGAACTGGCATCTCTACTTGAGCTCGAACTTGATTTCTCAGAAGAAGACGTTGAGTTTGCCGACCGTTCACGCCTTATCGAAATCGCTACGCTCCTTCTATTGAAAATAGACCGACTCACAAACTCATACGCAACGGGGCGTGCCATCAAAGAAGGTGTACCGGTCGTGATTGCCGGAATGCCAAACGTAGGTAAATCCACCCTCCTCAATGCACTTTTGCATGACGACAAAGCCATCGTGTCAGACGTACCCGGCACTACCCGCGACATTATTGAAGACACCTGCGAAATTGACGGGGTCCTCTTCCGCTTTATCGACACCGCCGGACTTCGCGAATCCTCCGACAAAATTGAGAACATCGGTATCGAACGTGCTCGCCGACGTCTCAACCAAGCATCCATTATACTCTGGCTAATAGACCCACTTTCCCCTCTGAGCGAACAGATATCGGAGATGAACGCAACCCTCAAAGATCTTGATTCCGACCAGAAGATCATCCCCATCATCACCAAAGCATCAGCTCCCGGAATGTCTGAAAGTGCTGTAGAAGGTATACATAAATACCTCGATGCCGTCTTCACCTCGGAAAACCTATCCAATGACATACGGCCCATAATTAGAATCTCAGCAGCCGAAAATCTCGGTCTCGACACCCTCAACGATGCCCTGAAAAAAGCTTCCACTGGCGACTATGATCCCGAAAAAGAGCTGCTTCTGACCAACGCACGCCATTACGCTGACCTCCTCCACGCGAGTGAAGCCCTTCGCCGCGCCCTACACCAGATGCAAACCGGCTCCTCAGCCGACTTCATCGCCATGGACATCCGCGAAGCCACCTCTGCCCTCTCCTCCCTCACCGGCACCATCACCACCCCAGACCTTTTAAATTCAATATTTTCAAAATTCTGCATCGGCAAATGACCGGCAGTTAAAGACAGGTAACAATAAGTTGAAATAATAGTCAAGGCGTTCAGTTTGAGCGCCTTTTCTTTTGCCCGAAGATTGCCAATCTAATCGGTAGAACCCGTTTCTACCTATTTTTCACTCCATTTTTGAACCACATTTGTTGCTCGTCCATACCCGGGACAAGCCGTTCCTTCCGTGTGTGGATGGTTGTAAACAATAGGATACGTAGAAATACGTAGGAATACAACATCGGCTCCGTGAGCGGCGAAATAAACACGTTCAAATATGGCAACATCAACCATTAGAATCAAAAAGGTCTGCGAATGGTGCGGAAAGGAGTTTGAGTCTCAAAAATGCTCAACTCGTTACTGCTGCAAGCGATGTGCGGAACACGCATATAAAGACCGTAAGAGACAAGAAAGGAAAACTGAGACCGAAACAAAGGTAATTGAAACAATCATGCGTCAGAAAGAAGAAGCTGTAAGTCGTAGAGATTACCTGTCTGTTCAAGAAACAGCTGATCTTATGGGTGTAAAACGAAACGCAATCTACCGACTAATATATCGAGGTAAACTAAAAGCCTATCGGTTGACATCCCGGGTTACACGCATCAGCCGAAAAGATATTGATGATTTACTTGGGACAAGCCTCTATGTGAGAAAATCAAAGGCTCAATCTTCAACGACAGATGAAAACGGTGAGGCAATCTCAGAATTTTACACGACAAAGGAGATAATCGAGAAGTTTGGAGTGAGCAATTCATGGGTGTTTGCTCAGGGGAAGGCTCACAATATCCCGAAGGTGTATCACCGTGGTAAGACACTCTGGAGCAAGGTGCATTGTGACAGGGTGTTTACGGCAAAGCCTGAAACTCCTAAAGAAGATGATTGGATATCCTATTCCGATGTGCGGGCAGAATACAATCTGACACATGACCAGCTTCATAATTATGTGAAGTACCATGGACTGCGCCGTAAAAAAGTCGGGAAATACACTTATATCTTGAAGTCAGAAATTGATGCGATTCTCCGTCCGCCGACGCTCAAATGAATCTGGTTATCGGTTATCTCTTGGTTATCTGTCAAATAACTTGATAACCGGATAGCCAAATACGAATTTTGCGGTGAATCTTGGTGGCTTCGTCAACGCGCACCGGCTTTGTCGACATGCGCTTCAAGTTCACTCGCGATTATTAATTGCATCAAAAAAACAATCATCAAAAAATATCATTATGGATATCTGCACTAAAGTAACCCTTCGGCAGCGTCTTCTCAAATCGGGTAAAATTACGCTGTATTTCGACTACTACCCTCCAATCCGCAACCCGAAAACCAACCGTATGCAACGGCATGAGTATCTTGGTATATACCTATATGCCAATCCAACCAATCAGGTTCAGCGCGATTTCAACCGCTCGATGCTTGAAAAAGGTGAACTGATCCGTTGTCGTCGTCAGGAATCTGTCATTAACCGTCAGTTCGGTTTCATCGACCACAGTCAACTCAAAGCCGATTTTCTGGAATACTTCGAGGCAGTAACTAAAAAGAAGTATCAGAAATGGCGCATCGTGTTTGAACACTTCAAGGTGTTCTGCAAGGGCAAATGCACCTTCGGAGACCTCACGGTCGAGTTCTGCACAAAGTTTCGGGAATATCTGCTTACTGCAAAACAACTGAAACACAAGAGAAAAAGCCTCTCGCAAAACGCCGCTGCAGGTTACTTCTCTACCTTCCGCGCCCTTCTGAAAATGGCTTATAAGGAGAAGCTGATCACAGAGAACATCAACGACTATCTGGAATATATCGAATGGGAAGATGTTGAGCGTGAATTTCTGAATCAGGATGAACTGATACGACTGGCTCAGACTCCATGTGACAGTGAGGTTCTCCGCAGAGCATCCCTATTCTCTTGTCTGACAGGACTGAGGTTCAGCGACATTCTCAATCTCAGATGGAATAATATTCAGGAGGTTGC
>JAIDUH010000086.1 GCA_029060285.1 Muribaculaceae bacterium
AGCTCAGCTGGTTTAGAGCGTCTGCCTTACAAGCAGAGGGTCTGCGGTTCGAATCCGTAATCGCCCACAAAAGAGGATATGCGCGAGCATCTCCTCTTTTTTCGTGCCTTTTTCGAGCCCTCCTGTAAATTCTCACGCAAAGCCGCAAAGAAAATCCGATTTTTTTAGTACTTTTGCATTATGAAACTCGAAGACATCAAAGACATACGCATCGAAGATTTCGACTATCCGCTTCCCGACGAGAGGATAGCCAAGCATCCGCTCGCCGACCGAGACTCATGCAAACTGCTCGTGGACGCTGACGGCACCACTTCCCACCATACATTCCGTGAACTCCCCGACCTTCTGCCGGCGGGCTCTCTGCTCGTGATGAACAACACCCGTGTCATCAATGCCCGAATGGAATTCTTCCGCGCCTCTGGTGCCAGGATAGAGATATTCCTCCTCGAGCCCCTTGATCCACGCGACTACGCTGTCGCATTCCAGACCCGCAGTCGTTGCTCATGGCAATGCCTCGTAGGCAACCTGAAGAAGTGGAAAGACGACTATCTTGAAAAGAGCCTTGACATCAACGGCAAACAAATAACCCTCCGCGCCACACGCCACGAATCCCTCCCCGGCAACGCCCACGCCATCGAGTTCTCGTGGGACGACCCTTCCGTCACTTTTGCTTCCATTGTGGAAGCTGCCGGCAACATACCGATCCCTCCATATCTCAACCGTAAATCAGAGGACTCCGACTCCACCGATTATCAGACTGTCTACAGCCGGATCGAAGGCAGCGTGGCAGCCCCTACAGCCGGACTGCATTTCACTCCGGAGCTTCTTGACAAAATACGTGACAGGGGAATAGAAACCCGCGAAGTGACACTCCACGTAGGAGCCGGCACCTTCCAGCCCGTCAAGAGCGAAGAAATCGGCTCCCACCCTATGCACCGCGAGACTTTTGAGATCTCCCTTGACCTTGTCCGCAGCCTCCGCCATGCCCTTGAATCGGGGCGCAAGATCATTGCAGTAGGCACAACCACAGTCCGCACCCTCGAGTCACTCCCCCTCCTCGGCATACACTTGTCAACGATCAATGATCAACGATCAACGGAGAACGGAGAATGGACTTCGGACGACGAGAAACGTACAAAGTACAACGAAATAACCCAATGGGAAGCCTACACAGATGAAGCCCTTTCCATTGACACTGTAGAAGCCCTGAGGGCTCTTGAGCAATATATGGAAAAGGATGGCACCGACCATCTGTCAGCCTCCACATCCATAATGATAGCCCCCGGTTTCCGCTGGCGGATCGTCGACGGTATGGTCACCAACTTCCATCAGCCCCAATCGACCCTCCTGCTGCTCGTAAGTTCCCTCCTTGACGGTGACAATCTCGACAATCCTAAATGGCAACGCATATATAAAGAGGCGCTCGATCATGACTACCGATTCCTCTCATACGGCGACGCATGCCTCTTCATAAAGCCCAAGGCTTTATGAAGAGGCAAAGTATGAAGTATAGAGTATTAAGTATGAAGGGTTAGAGGTAGCCGCGATAACGATGATAACGATGAAAACGACGACAACAATGAAAACTATAAATATCCCCGGTTCGAAGAGTATAGCGGCTCGGGCTCTGGTATGCAGATTGCTTGGCGGGCACGATACCGTTCTCCATAATCTCCCCGACTGCGGAGACACACGCGGCATGCTACGCCTGACGGAAGCCGTGCGCCAAGCTCTCTCCACACATACTCCGGCAAAGGTCGACATAGGGGAGGGGGGCACCACTCTCCGCTTCGGAATGGCAGCGTGCGCCTCAATCGAGGGTCTCGACATAACGCTTATCGGAAGTCAGCGGCTTATGGAGCGTCCTCATGACACCCTCGTAGAAGCCCTACGCAGAATGGGTGGCGAAATTACTCCGATACCCTCCGAGAATGCCATCCATATCAAGGGACACTCCCTCGCCGGGGGCATCCTGCAGCTTGACGGGAGTGTCAGCAGCCAGTATCTCTCCGCACTCATGTTGGCAGCTCCGACTTGGGAATCCGACACCATCATCCAGCTCTCGGGCGAAGTGGTCTCACGCCCCTATATAGAAATGACCGCCGGAGTGATGCGAGCCTTCGGGGGCGACGCGAGTTGTCAGTTTTCAGTTTCCGGTTGTCAGAACAGAAAACCGGAACCCTCTATGGAAGTGCTAGTCCGCGCTACCGGCTACGCCCAATGCGCACGCTATGATATCGAAGGCGACTGGAGCGGGGCCTCATACTTCTTCGAGACTCGCCTTATAGCTGACGCACTCGGCATCGAAATACCGGATTTTGAAATGCCCGCCCTCAAATCCCCTGCAGAATCGCTCCAAGGCGACAGCCGCGTAGCCGCCATCTTTGCCGACGCCAACCGATACCTTCACAACGATCAACGATCAACGATCAACGATCAACAAACAACGATCAACGATCAACGATCAACGATCAAACTCCAACGGAAAACGGACAACGTAAAACTAAACCTCAACGACGCCCCGGACTTGGTGCCGGCAATAGCGGTAGGATTCTGCATAGCAGGCATACCATTCCAAATCGAAGGCGTAGCACATCTACGCCATAAGGAAACCGACCGCATGGAAGCCCTCGCTACTGAGCTTCGCCGCCTGGGATATGTCATCACCACCGGCGACGACACCATGGCTTGGGACGGTAAACGCTGCGACCCCGAGCCATCCCCCCACATCCGCACCTATCAGGATCATCGCATGGCAATGTCATTCGCGCCCGCTAAGCTCGCATTCCCATCCCTCCAGATAGAAGACCCAATAGTGGTGGAAAAATCCTTCCCCGATTTCTGGGAAGAAATAAAAAAGCTAATCCCCACCCTCTGACGACTCTAAAGCCCTTAGTGCCCCTAATGCCTCTTAAGTCCTTAGAGCCCTAATACCCCTTAAAAGACTAAAACAATGACCGGAGCCATAATAATATTAGCAGTGACAGCCGCCATCGGACTCCTGCTCTGGTTCTGGGAGCGCTACCGCACCCGGCGCCACGGACCCTATCTACACCACCATAACAACGATCAACGATCAACGATTAACGATCAACGATTGACGATTAACGGACAACGGACGACGGGACCCGCAGTCTGCTGCGGTCTGCACGCCATCTGCGAGAAGACGGGCCAGATCAACGAGCCTCCCGTCTACTACGACGACGAGGAACTCGACCGCTTCGCAGGTCGCGATGCCGGCGACTACACCGACGAAGAGACCGAGGAATTCCGCGACATACTTCTGACACTCCTCCCGTCAGACGCTCCCGGCTGGACCGTCAGCCTCGAAAAGCGCCGCATCAATCTCCCCGCTCCTCTACGTCCTGAACTCGAGCTCCTCCTCTCCGAAGCCTGAGCATGCCATTGCCATGCGTCCCATAGCTTCTCATGATTTATCAAGATAAAACATGATACATCATGATACATCAAGATAAATCCACCAATGTATTCAGCGCTCTCCGTGCGCGTCCCTCGTTGGCAAAAATTCTAAATTCTAAATTATGAATTATGAATTATCTAAGTGAATTATTACAATACCCCTTCTTCCGCAACGCCTTGGCCGGGGTGGCCCTGATATCGATAGCCTGCGCAGTAATAGGCGTATACATCGTCACCCGTCGCATGGTCTTCATAGCCGGAGGCATCACACACACATGCTTCGGCGGCCTTGGGCTCGGCTACTTCATGGGCTGGAACCCGTTGCTGACGGCTGCGGTCTTCGCCATAGCGGGCAGTCTCGGAGTCGACGCAATGGCCCGTTGGCGAGTGCGCCAAGACTCGGCCATTGCCGTGGTCTGGGCTCTCGGTATGGCTCTCGGCATTCTCTTCGTCTTCCTCACCCCGGGCTACGTACCCGAACTCAACTCCTTCCTATTCGGCAACGTCCTCAACATCACACGCGCCGACTTATGGGCATTTACCATATTTGCCGTAGCGGCAGTGGGCATATATCTTATGTTTGGCAAAACAATCGTAGCCGTAAGTTTCGACGAGGATTTCGCCCGCACGCGCCATCTCCCGGTGCGCTTCATCAACATACTGATGATGGTGATGGTCTCCGTAGGGATAGTGCTCACCATAAAGATGATCGGCGTGATGCTCCTCATGTCGCTTGTCTCTCTCCCTCAGCTGACATCCGAACGCCTGACCCGCAGCTATAGGAGCATGATGCTCATTTCCTGCGCGGTCTCCCTCATCGGCTGCATAGGTGGTCTTTGGCTTTCCGTACTCATCGACGTCCCCGCCTCCGCAGTAATCGTAATACTCCTTACCCTCCTCTACGCCCTCACCCTCCTGAAAAGAAACTGACTCCAAAAGAGCATCCAAAGTAGTTAGCGCACTCCGTGCGCGTCATGCGTTGGCAGAAAGTAACGTTTCAAACATCATAAAAATAAAAAGGACGCCATCAAGCGCCCTTTTTTATTTATTGCATCATCGCTATCTTCTCGTCTGAAATTCCGCGACAAATCATTATGCATTATGAATTATGCATTGTGCATTAAATTCAGTTCACCCTCTTCGGGCTCACCTCAATGATCGTTCCATCAGGATTGAACTTCAGCGGAGAGATGCAGACTTCCCGGTGCACTCCCGGTCCGTTTTCCTTTGCTTTATAGGCAGGATTTATGCGGTGATATACGATATACCATCGGTCGGCCTCCCCATCCTTGCCGGGCACGCGTAGCACGGAGTTATGTGCCGTTCCGATCATGCCGTTGTCTTTGTTCTGGATAAGGGCGATCGGACGTTCTGCCACCTGAATCGGACCAAGGGGAGAATCTGAAGTTCCGTATGCCACATGATAGTTGGCAGCTCCGGTATCGTCTACCGACCACATGAAATAATACTTACCGTCGCGATAGAATACGTATGGAGCCTCACGATATCTGTAATCCTTCAGTGTCCCTCCTTCCGGAGTCATGACAGTGATAGTCTCTTCCTTGATCGACTTCATATCAGGGTTCATCTCAGCCCCTGCCATATAGCCGTTGCCCCAATAGAGATATGGTTTGCCGGATACAGGGTCGGTAAACACATCCACGTCGATCTGCTGGCCATGGTTGACAGGCGACTTGGTGATGAAAGGCTCGGGCTCTGCCTTGAACGGTCCGGTAGGGGAGTCGGCAACCGCCACTCCTATCTTCTTGGCCTCTTCCCCTTTCGGCTTGGCGCTGAAATAGAGGAAATATTTGTATTTGCCGTCGATTAGTTTCTCCTCGATTGCGGGAGCCCAAAGGTTGCCGTCGGCCCATGGGATAGACTCCGTGGCAGCATCGAGAGCCACGCCCTCATATTTCCAGTCGCGCATGTTGTCGGAGCTGTAGCAGGTATAGTAAGTGCCTCCCCAGCCAGGGAAACCGTCAGTAGTGGAATAGATATAATATTTACCGGTGTTCTCGCTAAGCAGGATATCCGGGTCAGCGTGGAATTCCGGCAATACCGGATTGGAAATCTTCACGTCGGCGCTCGGGAAGGCCTTTTCGAGCCGTTGGTATTCCGCTTCAGTAATTGGTATTACCGTACCGTGGCGCGGATGGAAATCCATGCTCACGGCGGAGTCGATGTTCTTGAAATTGTCAAGGTCAGTGGATTCCGTAAATTGGTAAGCGCCGTTCATATATACGTCATACATCAGAATGTATTTGTCGGAATCGATCATCTTGAAAGTTCCGGCACCCTCCACTGCATGAGGAGTCTGCTGCTTATAGTCGTCAGACTCCACCCACTTTCCGGAAGTCAGTTTGTCGGTCACCGCTTTCTTGATGCCGTTGCCGTCACCTTCCGTCTTGTAGAAGAGATGGTATTTGCCGTCCTTGTAGACTATGTCGCCGTCGATGCAGCTCTTTTTGTTCTTGGGGATGAAGAGAGGCTTCGGCTTGCCGACGAAGTCGGTGAAGTCGTCGTTGGCGTAGACGTAATAGATGATGTCAGGTCCGTTGCCGTGCTGCATAGAGAAATACACCATATATTTCCCGGCATCCTTGTCGTAGATGGTCTGCGGTGCCCATACGCGCTTCAGGTCGTCGTGTCCCTTATATCGCTTTTGGATGTTGATCACAGAAGGAGTCCAGTTTACGAGGTCGGTAGATTTCAGGAGTGTCAGACCGCGGTTGGAGTCCCAACCCTTGTTGCAGGTCATGTCAGTCACCACCATATAAAACTCCTTCCCATCCTCACTGCGGAGGATATGAGGGTCGCGCACGCCACCGGTCTCGCTTATAAGCTTTGAGTCAATCACCGGCGCATTGTCGTTGAGTGCCTTGAAATTGAGCCCGTCGCGGCTTAGTGCATAATTGATCGACTCATCGCGAGGATCATTGCCGGTGAAATACACAAAAAGATACCCGGCCATATCATCGGCACCTGGTGTCTTACTTTTCAAGGCATACCCTCCCCACATCGGAGTGCAGAGCGCCAAAGCCGCCATCAAGCTGCAAAAAAATCTCTTTTTCATGATACCTATAGGTTGTATTTTAAGTTATAATTCAGAATTTATAGTTATAATTCAGAGTTTATAGTTAATATTCCTTGATTCTTTTAGAGCTGACAAAACTCAATCAGGTAGAACCGACATAATTCAATCAGGTCGGAGACCTGATATTTATGTCCAAACCCCAGACTTCAGTCTGGGGTAAACTGTGCAAATACACAGTAGCCTCGGAGAGGCGCTTTATGATAAAAGCGTTCTCACCTCAAAATTACAATAAAAAATTCAAATAAGGCGCATACTCCGTCAAAAAAGTATTATCTTTGCAAAAAATAAACATAGAATATGAGTTTGAAGAGATTTTTTATGATAGCTTCCGCTGCAATGTCTATGATATCGGCATCTGCAGCCAATGAGGTGGAGAGTGTGATTGCCGAGTGTCCCGAGAAAGCCGGAGGCATCTATTATACCTACGACGTGCAGAAAGACTCCCTACCCACTGTCCCCGACGGCTATGCTCCCGTCTACATCAGCCACTACGGTCGCCATGGCTCCCGCTGGCCCGTAAACCAAAAGATATATAAGATTACAGGCGACTTTTTCCAGCAGCAACAGCTCGCCGAGAACATCACTCCTGAAGGAAAAGCCATATGGAAGCAAGTCACTCTCTGTGCTGGAAATTCCAACGGTCATCTTGGCGAACTGACGCCGATGGGTGAGAGGCAGCATCAGGCCATAGCCGAAAGGATGTATCAGCGTTTTCCCGATCTTTTCGCTGACGGGGCAGACGTGGTGGCGCGAAGTTCAGTCGAACCTCGCTGCATAATGAGTATGGGCGCCTTCTGCGATCGTCTCAAGGAACTTAATCCCGGCTTGGCGATTAAGAAACATGCCACTCCCGGCGACATGGACTTCATTCATCATAATACCGAAGAAGCCAAACTCAATACAGGAGAAGATGCCCCCTGGATGTGGGAATTCAGTCAATATCGCGATTCCATATCCAAATGTCCAAAAGTAGCGGCAAAGCTATTCAAGAAAGTTCCGGAATCAGATTCAACCCCCATGTTTATGCGTGGACTTTACGATGTCGCTATCTCTGTGCAGGACATCGACAGCCTTAATGCTGACATCCTGAGCATCTTCGACATCGATGAGCTCACCGGACTTTGGAAAGCCTCCAACTACATGCAGTATATCGCCAATGCCAAGTCTCCTGTCAGCATGAACTCCGGCACAGAAAGCGTCAAGCCCCTTTTGACAGAAATCGTGGAGCGCGCCGATGAAATGCTCGCCTCCGGCGAAGTTGCTGTCGACCTCCGCTTCGGTCACGACACCGACCTCCTACGCCTCGTCTCCCTCATCGACCTTGATGGCAAAGGCATAGAACTCGAAGACCCGGACGAAGCCGCAGAGAAATGGCGCAACTTCGAGATCTCGCCCATGGGTGCCAATCTCCAGCTCATCTTCTTCCGAAACAAAGGCGGCAATGTCATAGTTTTACCCAGGCTTAATGAAATTCCGGTTGCGATAAGCGACGTTCCCCAGGTGGCATCCGGCTTCTACGACTGGGATCTTCTGAAGACCTACTTCGCTACCCTCTGACCTCCTCATCGCGCAGGCGGTCTGTCGAAGGTGAAACGAGCTCAGAACTCAAAATTCCATTTTGAGGAAATCCCTCAGATGTATATGATTAATTCCCGGATATTACAATCAGCGCGTTGCAAGTGGACTTGATATATTTGGACACTATATCATTCGTAACTTTAGATCCCTGAGACTTAAAATACTTGGCTATGCTGTTGACAGATACTAACTGGCCGGCATCGTCAGCAAGAAAGTAAATCAGATTCTCAAGAAACTTCCACTCGTCGTTGCCCGACAAGCACAAGCATCATACCCCGGTTAAGTTGCCGGATTATTCTATTGAGGTAAATTGGCCGTTCTATGATCTTCATAACTTTCTTCTGATTTTAGGAGATGCAAGATTATTTATGATCTTAAAATCTACTTCTCTACAAAGTTACATCATATAACCGAAACAGCCAAGAAATTTCATAAGAAGTTTCGACTATACTCGCAAACTTTCCCTAAAATTGCCAATTCCTTCCGTCTATACCCGAAACTTTTTTCACTTATTTCTTAATAAGATTCTCCCTCCTCCCCTTTGTCCTTCCTATCTCAATCCATATCAGATCTCTTAGTGGCAACGTATTTCTGAAATCGGCTTGTGGGCTTGTCAGGAATTGTCATAAGTATTTTTCTTGACTCAAGAAGGTCGTTTAGATATCTTTCTTTGATTTTTCTATGTCGTTTCACTCCTAAGTATTCACCGATTTCTCTTAATGATTTTGGATCTGTACAGAACTTTAATATACTTTTCTGTACAAAGGAAATTCCACTTTTTTCTGACTTGTCCCCTTTAGCCTGACTTGTCCTCTCCGACTTGTCCCCTTTATCTTGACTAGTATCCCGACAGGTACCCTGACTTGGTACACCCTGACTTGGTACACCTCGCTGTGAGGCAATACTAACTTCTTGATTAATAAAATAATTTATACCTTGACTTATCCCCTCCGACTGGTACCCGTTATCTTGACTGGTACCCTCACTTGTCCACTCCGACTTGTCCCCTTTTGATAATGAACTGCTATAAATAATCACCTCAAAAACTGTAAGATTCTCTACATTAAAGACAGCTGGAGTATTCCCATTCTCATTCAACTGGGTTTGAACTTCCCTCACGCCTCGATTAAACATATTCACGTATCCGAGAGTCTTGAAAGCCGAGGCTATCAAGGGATTCCGGTAATCATTTACTTTAGGAAAATTCTCCGGTCTGGAATTTCCATAAAGACCACCGGGATTCATTATCTCAATCCTGTCCTCGAACTCATAAAATCTAATCGGACCATTACCTCTAAGGTCACGATGCATATAGGCATTCAATATCAGCTCTCGCAGACCCCAGTATGGATAATTGCTTACCATCTCCTCCCTAAGGATACTAACAGGTACAGGTCGCTTACGGATTACTGACATTTCTAAGAAAGCTTCTAATTTGGGAAGAATTTCTATATATCCACCTTCAAACTGGCGTTCATCATCTACTTCATCAGTGACATCCGACCCTTTAAACCGCACAAACTGAGTGTAGAGTCCGGGCATAAATTGCCTGGGTTTGTAACCAAATAATGCAATAGCTCCAAAGGTAGGACAATCATTGTCTAAATCATACATTCCAACAGAAGCCATCTGTTCCTTAACAGAACGGTCATCACGTTTTAACTCCTCTTTTGATACCGCAGATGGAAGAAAAACGTTCCGGAACTTTTCTGTATTAAGGTCTGTTAGCTTGGCATGGAAACAAGGGGTTGTATCAAATGTAGGCATATAGGCCGTACGTCTTTCTATTAGAATTCTTTCTTCGGCCTCGCTGGCAATATCTCTTCTCGGACCGACACGGATAAATGTGCGGCCCCGATATCTTACAGGAGGATAAAGTGATGGTTGCACTTCTACCACAAGCACATCCCCATCTTCAAACTCATATGATTCCACAGTCATCACTGGCAATGGAAGAATATTACCACTTGAACGAATTGCCGAGATTTTAATGAAGAACTTGTCATCGACTCTCAATCCAGACAGTCTACCATCATCATGTACTCCAATCAATAGATAACCGGGCTTCCTGCTGTTTGCCATATCATTGGAAAACGCACAGATTGCTTCTTGAAATTTATCCATATCTCCTTTAGAGATAGTTCTCTCTATTCTGGATGTCTCCTTGCTGAATCGCAGGCTATTTACTTCTTCCTTAGTTATCATATGATTGACTATTGATAGATAATCTTAACTTCTTTTTTGATGATTATTATAAAAATTTTCCGTGACATTTTTTAAATTTCAGTCCACTTCCACATGGACATTTGTCATTTCTTCCAACTCCTTGTAAGGATTGTTTGACTCGTTCTCTCTTCTCTTCTTTCTCATGTTGCGCTAAACTTGCATCAATTAACTTCTTGACTCTATCATCTAAGAAAAAATTTGGATGCCAACCTGTGGATATTTTATTGATGATATAACTGTCAACCGCTGAGGCAGCAAGTCCTGGAAGAAAGCCGAGAAGCCCAAGCATATTACAGCTCATCATACGTAAAAACTGTGAAATGTTACTACCGAGCACACTATGAGTAGTATTCATAATATCGGCTCGCATTTCCTGTTCATCATACCTATTTTGATTAATCCAGTAACGGAATAATCTTCCATTAAAATTATCTCGCAATTTTAGTAAATCATCCAAAGAGATTAACCCCTTAACGAACATAGATCCCAGTTCGGGAAACTTTTTTTCGAATAAAATTTTATTGAGTGATGAAGTTCCATCAGGGAACTTACGACTTAGGATACTGTCAGTTTTTTGGGATAGAAGGCCATTGATTTGTCCATCACATTTTATGCTATCTGCGTTCAAAAATGAGGCAATGACACATGTCTTATTTAATTCCATTAGACGTATTTGTCTTTCAAATGATAAACGTCCCCATAAACCTTTTTCATCAACTTTAAACTGATCCCAATAAATTTGTGATCTCAAATCTTTAGTTGTTTCTTGAGACGCAATTTCTCTTACCTTTTTCTCGTCAATTTTTCTTGCTCCTTCATCGATTAGTGTTAGTATTGTTTCCGCTTCCAGACCTCGAAAATTACATTTATGGAAAGTATTGGCGATATGATTCCATTCTCCGTGGTTGAATTCTATATTAGTGTTGGTTTTGGGATAATATCCTCCGTTAGAATAATTAAAAAAATCTACATGCCAGTGCTCACCATTCCTTTTTAGCATTACAGGAAGAAGAGAAGCATCATTCACTACTCTGACTATACGTAAGCGTAATAACTCTTTTAAATACTCTGAACCCCACACTTGCATGACATCCCACACGTGAGATGCCTCAACAAGAATTTCTTCATAGCTAAGTAAGCCAAGGATTAAATCATTCGCGATTTGGTTGGTTACAGCCATATTATCAATTTTTCCTGAAATGTCGTATCCTGTTTCAATTTCAATAGTATCAGTACCTCCCACCTGTTCAAACATTGCAGTTTGAGATATACGAGGATAATTTGTAAGAAGTAACGATGTCTTTTCCATAGATAATTACTTTAGTTTGGTAACGATGTCGCCGTAGAGGGTGTGGTTATTGTTGATGCCGTCATCGAGGTTGGGGACTATGCCGCGTTCGGCTACGACTGCGAGGCGGTTGTATTGTTCCTCACATTCGTAGACTTAGGCGCGGAGGTCCTTCAGTTTGTTACGCTGCTTTGTGAGTTCCTTTCTTCGATGCAAATATTTTAGCTTGGTTGATATAATCTCGATACTAAAATAATCACTGGCTGTCACTCTTTCTGTATACTTCATCAAGGGTTTTTCCTTCAGAGTCTTTCCAGAAATTCCAACCGTTAAGACCGGTTCCAGATACTAACCATGCCGCTGTGCTTGGAGAGGTTACGGTGATGTCTTTGGATAAGAGATATTTACCGTT
Source organism: Muribaculaceae bacterium (assembly GCA_029060285.1). Taxonomy (GTDB): domain Bacteria; phylum Bacteroidota; class Bacteroidia; order Bacteroidales; family Muribaculaceae; genus Lepagella. Next base: position 12,022 of record JAIDUH010000086.1, read on the forward strand.
AATTTCATTACTGAAAGGGATTACTTTATCGTCTAAATATTTTTTCCGTTTATCTGGATCTGCTGACTTTACAGTATCTTTGCGTATTTCACTACCTTTTAGAATAACCATTTCCTCATTCCCATATACAGCTTTTGCTGTAATCCCTGCATATTTTAGATAAAAGATAACAGGGTTTTGCTTGGATTTTTGTATTTTATTTGAAGGAGACGATTGGAATATTCGACAACCGGCAAAGGATGTCAATAACCATACAAATTCCCGAAATTCATCTATTACGTCTTCCTGATCAGGAGATAAGTGGGGAAGTGTTCCGTTTTGGGAATTAGGTGAAGTATCATAGCGAGCCGCCTCTTTGGCTGCCTTGATGGCGAAGTATTCAAGATATTGGACATCGGCCTTGTTGATAGAATGATCGGCTGATACGAACACCAGGACAATCTGGAAGAAATCCTTATTGCTGTCACTTAAATGTTGCTCGATTCTAACACCTACATCTTCTGCATGTCCAATGTATGCTTTGGGAAGTTCATTCATTCGAGAATTAAGGTTTTCGAGGAGAATATAAAGAGCTGGTTGTTTCAGATTTATAGATTTGATTGTCTTTGCATCAGAAAGAAGAGTACGAGGAATTATATACATCTCGCATGTCTTATTCTTGATGAAGACCCTTCGGATTCCTTGTGGATCACCATCTACAAGATGGGTTGTGATGACGCTTCCTTTTGCCATTTGCTATGTTTTTTAATCATAATAATGCTTCTACTCCACAAAGTTAAGAAAAACATTGGAGATTTCAAAGGATGAAAAGATTTTTTGAATTTGAAAAGAGTAGTATATATCAAGATGAACGTCAAAGGAAAAAAGCAAGTCGTAATCGACTTGCTTTATTGAGGATGTGAAGGTCTGGGAGAATGATACTCAGAGATTACTTATTATATGAGATGTGTTACATTGGTTTTCTTGTACTTGTTTCCCATACCGAGAGCAAAAGCCATTTGGTCTTTTATTATTAACTCTCCTTTTTGCAATCCGGCAATGGCGGTGCGGATGTCATGTAGTTTCTGACCACTCACACCGAAAAGGTCTTTGATAACCTTATCGTCAATCGTCTGCTGCTTCATAATCAAGGGGTACTGCGCGTTGGCGTAGAAGTCGAAGCCCTTGTTTTTGAAGTCAGCCATATTCTGCGTAGCGAGAATGATTAACAATCCCTTGTTGCGTCATGATTATTCTTGCCAAAGAAATTTCTGACGACTTCATCATCTTCATCAAGAAAATCAATAATCATAGATGCTTCCTCAATCTCGTCTTCGCAGAAGGTAATTTTATCTATATTCTTCATAAGATAGTCCCATCCGTCGGTAGTCAGAGGTGCATTGTAGATATTATCAAGTTGGCTTTCCATGCTCTCGATATAATCTTCAGCCTGTCTTTGTATTTCCACCTTATTCATTTTTATTATATATGCTTTCGAAACTACTTTATTATTTACGAGTTTTCAAATTTTTATAACATATGGTGTAAAGGATTCCCGAATGGTTTCCTTTCTGATTGTATAAGTCGAGATCCATAACCCAGTTTTGCTCAAAATCTTCATTAGAGATGGCTGCATTGGCATATCCTCGAGGCTTCCATCCATTAGAAATTCCAGCATCCGGACGTATGCATAATTCTTCTTCTTCCCCTAAAATTGTCAAACATCTTTCATGTTCTATATATCCTTCATCATATATTTCAGGATTAATACCACCGATATTCTGAAAAGCATTCTCTAAAAATGAATTCCTAGATTTATTATTGTTAAAATCTTTATCAACAATGATGGTCTCAGACTCTAAAAGAGAATCTTGACGAATTTTACTCACTATTATTTTGACCTCTTTTACTCGAATTTGGAATTCCATCTGAATTGATGAAATCAAATTAGCAAGAAGTAAAATCCCAAGAGGCGTTTTAAGATATCTATCCGAGTAACATATAGTCACATCCTTTCTAGAAAAGAGCTTCATTATTCTACTCCATTCATTCTTTTTTTCTTGAATTATACAATCAAAAAATGAATGGAGGCTGCAGTTTTTACGTATCCGAATATCAAACATAGATTCATTATTATTGGATAACTCTTCTAATAAAGATGTAGTATTGATATTTGTGATTGAAACGGAAAATTCCTCTAAGAAAGAGTACACCTCACCATAACCCCATTTTTCTGACATTGTGTTAATGCTATTTTCATTCCCAAAATAAGTTCGAACAGTACCATCATTGTATATCACAGAACAGAGAGGGGTCAGTTTGTCAGGAATACCGTGACTATAATAACCAAATCTAAACTCTATAAGAGTTGGAAGTAGAGTGGCTCTCAAGGCTGACGAAAGAGATGAAAAATCAATATTACCTTTGAAGAGGAAGCTTATTTCTACATCAGCAAATTTAAGTTCTCGGATTATATGCCAATAAGGGAATCGGTCTGCACGCCATTCAGACAAATTGGAATCCATAAAGAATTTAATACTCTTTATATCTTTATTTCTTAACAGTTGATATATTTCTGTCATAAAGTCAGATGTAACGCTTGAAGCAGTCGGTAAAAGCTTTGTTATTTCTTCAGGAGCTGTTCTTGACTTCAATTCCAATTCAAGCCACTCCAGAGCCTTTTTACGGTTAAGATTATTTAAATACCATTGTGAACGACGATCGATTAAACATTTAGTACAAGCACATTCGCAATCGCATTTTTTTAGAGCATTGTATGCCAGGTTCAACACTTCATAAAGGTATTCTCTAAGAAGTATAGAATATCCTGCACCTCCAAGTGCCATATCATAAATGAATACAGAATTGTTGGAAGGATCATATCCAAAATCGATTTCTCCGTCATTGACACCAAGTAATTCCGTTAACTTTCGACTAAGTATCACCCCTAATGAGTAGAGAGTATCTGGATCTATTATTTGGTCATTGTCCTTATCATAAAATTTTATCTCAACGAAATCAGTTTGATATCGTCCAACCAAAACAACATGATGTCTGATATAAGCACCATTTGATATTCCGCCCGGACATGGCTCCCCTGTATATAAATGTTTATGTCCGCTTAGTATACTCTTAGAATTAGTGATTGAGGATTCATTTTCCATTCTACCACAATAAGGACAGAAGGCAAAACCTGCTCCATTCCTTCCCTTATTGTAAAACAATATTTCTGAGTTTGTGCAAGAACATCGCAATGTGATTTTTGCGGATGATGTTTTTCCTTCCCAAGGTTCCATTTCCAACAGAACAGGCTGGACAAAATTCAAAGAATCCCGATGATTCATATTACGATGTGGTTGATCATTCCAGCTTGTAGAGAAAGCCACAGGTTCTACTACTTCTGTAAAACGACTATCTGTTAAGGACGTGTGAACATTCTTTAAACCATTCATAGAGTTATGGGCTCCGCATTTTGGACAAGAAGTATGAATAGCCCCAAATCTAATAGTCGCATATCCACATTGGCTACATTTCTGTAGCACATATCTTGTTGTATTATCATCATATTTAGTCTTCAAACGAATACCGGCAGGTTCATATATCCATTCATTTTTAACGACCTTTTTGCCAGGTGCGTATGCTGTGATGGCTTGACTCAAATGGAGGGTTGGATTGTTTGTTTCATTTTTTAAATCAAGCATACATTCCACTAGTCCAGTTGGAATGCCTGCACTGGGTAAGAAAGAATTCTCGGCTAAATATGATAATAGAGATTTCTTTTGGTAATTATCCTTTTGTCTTTCTATTGCTTTTATAGCAAAAGAATTATGTCCATTTCCTTTAGCATTTTCAATGGATTTATCAAAAGATTCAGTATGGGTTGAATAAATATTAAATATGGATGTCACATCCCTTTTTGTGGAATGACCAATTTCTGATAAAGAAATGAGATCAATGCAGCTTCCTTTGGTCAAATGTCTGTAAGAATCTAACACTTCCTCATCTTGACCGCTAATTAATAGATCAATATAATTAAGGAATTTGTCAAAGAATGAAAGGCCATTGGTCTTATTGAAAAAATCAATAAGACGAGATGTAACTCCAATTTTCCCATTCTGTTTTGAGACAAAATAGGAGAAAATCAAGGCATTTACATGTCGTTGTATTAACTGGCGACTTTCCAATCTGATTAGAGGAGTCTCAGTAAGATGTGTAATGGGATATTCTGGATGATTCCAAGTATGCGATCCGATTGGATTTGGAGCGCAAAACGTTAGAGCCAATGCTTTTGACTCATTTCTTCTCCCAGCTCGACCTGCTCTTTGAAGATAATTGGCCGATTTGGGAGGCACATTATTCATGACTACTTCACTAATACCTCCTATATCCACTCCCATTTCCATAGTTGTTGAGCAAGAAAGAATATTCAGATGTCCGGCATTGAAGGCAGCTTCATACTTATCCAGGTCCTCTCTTGATTGTTGAGCGGAATGTTCGGCAGAAAGAAATATTGGTTTTTGTGCATATATTCGTTTTGTGATGTCGCTATATACACCGGATTTGATCTGTGTTTCTAAGTTTTCATGGATCCATTTTTCCAGATCTGTTCCATTTATGTTACCGGTTTTAAAAGGGAAATAAGGGTACTCAAAGGAAGTAGAGATTTTAAATCGATCAAAATTGGATTTTCCAATATACCCATTCATGCGAGGGCTGTAGCCACAGAACGATGTGTCTACAACTACAGTATCAACAGGACAAAGATAACCCTTTTCGACAAGTTGAAGTCTCACCTTAGATCCAAGTAAATCTAATTTATATCCTCGGTTCTCAGTATCTACTAAATCTAAAATGTTTTCTGTCAAAAAATTCCATGCATGAAGAAGTAAGCCATTTATTTCGGCTATTCTTGCATCATCAATTTCTTCGACATCGTGATAGCCTAACACAGCGCAGAGCAGAAGGACTAAACGCGATTGTTCTTCATTAACTTTGTTTCCTATTCCTACGCGCACAGATGGCCATTTAGATACAGCGTTGCCCTTTATTCGGAGCTCGGAATCTTTGGGATAAATACACGTAGTAACTCTATTATTAGTCAAATAATCATTAAATTCCCCGGAAATCATATAATGCTTTCCACCTCTAATAAGGTAATCAATGCAAATTTTCAAAAAGGATTGCCAGTCTTCATTAGATAAACCTTTTCTTAGAAGTGGGCCAGGACATTTCGCTTTTTTCAAATCTGGATATGTCAATCTAACCAACCCTAAAGTCTCAAGAGAATTGGATCTTTTAGGAATCCAACCAAATTGGTCGACCATCAGAGCTTTTAGATATGAAGTCAAATTGTCAATCTTCTGTTTTCTTCTCGCCTCGTTTATATGCTTAAAGAGCCGTTTAAGACTAGAATTATTTTCTAAGACATGACTAATTGTATTCCAGGATGTTTCTTCAGGAGTAGGAACAATCCAACCCTTATTTTTCTTTGCTTCAAGCTTATCTAATTCTGCTTTAAAAATGGGAGGAAGAGGTTTTATCTTTAAATATTCATTATATAACTCTTCTTCCTCGGGAGAGAGACCACCAGAGATTATACCATCCAGACGTTTATCAGCTAATTTATGAAAAATCGACGACCTTATCCATGCCCGTTCCACATCTTGATTAGTACCCATAGCCGATTTTGCTGACCCTTGTCTGTTATCGGTAAAAGTAATGTATTTTCTTCCTTCATACAATACATCGGCATCCTTTGTGATGCTAGGTTCTGCATGATCAAGCAGAAGGGTAGCTAATGTTCTGCCCATTTGAGAAGATCCCACGTGAAGATAGTTTAATTTGCCTAAAATATTACCACAGTGAGGACATAATTCCCTATTACTTTGCTCATTGCGAACTGATACAAATATATCATTTTTATTTGCACCTTTGGGTGGAACTTCCATTCTACCATTCGCAATATTAAAAATATGCTCCGAGACAAAGGTTTTACGTCGTGGACACTTATGTTTGGGTTTGGCAACATAGAATGTGGTGAATCCGTCCGCCTCCTGAACTATACTTTTCTCTTGAATCTCTTGTTTTGACGAGTCATTTTCCTCATCAATTAAATCTTGATTACTTTCATAAAAAGGATTATTGTCTAAATCATAAGTATTTACATGCATTCTATATCCCTTTGAAGTACTATTCTCACCTACTAAAATGATATCTCCACAAGAGGGACAGGTAGTTACTTCCAACATACGAGATTTACACACTGGACAATTAGCATTTTGATATGTAGTGAGATTTCCTATAGATAAATTTCTGTATTGATGTCTTTGGCACTCAGGATTTACACAGGCATAGAGTCCACTTATTGATCTTATAAAGAAATGAGCTCTGGAAGGCAAAAGTGCACCAACAGTTCCGTTTATATTGAGTCCGTCTATTTTATTCCCGAGTTCGTCAATTATTTGTAAGGATTTTATAAGATTCTTTGAGCTCTTGCTATCAATAAACTTAACTATTTCCCTTGCTTTTAAGACCGGAGTTGTGTTCAGCCTATTCCTTAGTTTTTCTATATCCTTTAAAGTTGCATTTATCCCATATTTTCTATTTATTGCATCAATAGCCAATTCCGCTTTTTCTGATTCTATTTCGGGTATGATTCTTTTACCACCTATTACTATGATATTATCTATATTTTTCCCTGTCAGTTGAGATACAAATTTTTTTAGTTTTAACTCAGTTTTAGGATCATTCTCGTCACCAATAGTAGCTGATGTTACGGCAAAGTTCACTTGTTCAATAGAGACTCCAAACGCATCTAGAACTCTACGAAGTTGAAGAGATAGCTCTGCTGCTGAGGAACCGGTATAAGTATGAGCCTCATCAAGCAAAATCCATTTCAATTTTCCTCTTGATTTTTCAAGTATTGGTTTGTCCTCTGCTCTGACAAGCATATAATTGAGCATAGTAGGATTGGTGAAAAGAATTTGGGGAGGGGTTCTTCTTATCTGAGGTCGAGTTATCAATTGAGGAAAATACTGATCCGTAAACTTTTTGTTTCGGTCATCCTTTTCAGTATCCCCGTTATAGATTGCATATGTAATTTTTCCTGGGATAGCATTACACCAGGCATCCATTCTTTGCTGTTGGCTCTTCATTAAAGCATTTAATGGATATAGAAAGATCGCTTGTACGCAATCACGTTCATTACGTGCCGCTATATCTTGCAAAACTGGGATCATGAAACATTCTGTTTTACCAGACCCAGTTCCGGAAGTAACAACTATAGTTTTATTTTGCCTAGACAGCATAGTCTTCCAACTTAAGGTCTGATGCTTATAAGGATGTCTATCTTTTGGAAATCTAAAATCCTCTTTTACATCATTGCTGCTTAAAACATCTACAAATGATTTCGATAAAATATTAAGTTTAGAAGAATGTTGTTCAAAATTATCCTTACTTTCTTCCCATGGGAAAATTGACTGAAAAACAGGTTCAGCTATCAGAGGCTCATCCTCTGATAGAAGGGAACGTACATAAGCTTGTTCTGCAGGTTTTCCTCTAAACCATATTGACGTTATGTAATCAATCAACATATTACGTGCTGATTCATAAAAGTCTGCAAAGTTCATATTATTTTCTTTTGCTGTTAATAATTTTAAGCGTCCTAATAAAAATCTCGCTATAATTTTCTCTATAATACTTTCGATAAAAATTAATTACACGAGAGTTTTCCTTATAGATTGGGGAGAATAAGTTAATTCCTTGGTTGATGGAAGCTGCACTTTCAGCAGCCACCATGGCCGATTCCATCATGACTTTATAGAATACTGGCATGGCTTGAGGGGTATAATAAGAACCCTTTAATGGAATTCTTATTACGGGCAAGTCGTTGTTGGTATCTGAGATTCCTTTTATCTTCGTTTTGAATTCATTGATTTCGGATTTCGTTATTTTATCCGCTTTATCAAGATTACTTTCGTTGATATGCCTTAAAAAATCACTTGAGATTTTTGGAGATAAAGTTGAATCAAATATGTCCTTCAAATGTTCAAAAAGCTCTTGCAATTTTTTAATTATTGAACTCTGAAAAACAGAAGGCATAGCAGCTATCATTTTATTGATAGTGGACTGCCAAATATTTGCTGAAATCCAATGAAAAGCAATTGCCATCTCTTGTTCGAAATAGTCTATTTCTTGCTTCAACAATTCGATCGTATCATTAACCCACATGGAAAGAATGAGTTTTACTAAGAGTTCTGGGTCGTTTCGTATTGCCTTAAATCCGTTATGAGTAGAAAATGGCAACTCATTGTGTGAACATATTTCAAACATTAGACAGATTTTCTTCCAGTGCTCTCCATATACATCTTCTTCTTGCAATAAAGTAGTCCATCGATTAATCAAATGCTTTGAATGCTGGCTTCGATATTTGAAATCATAGTCTTCATTGTTTATATTGAAGTATTTAGGAATAATACGAAATCTTGAGTCGGCTCCCGAAAATAGAATTATTTGCTTCCATGAAAGATCTTCTGGAATAATGAATGCATTTGGTATGTCTTCATTATGTTTTAATTCCACTGGATAAAATTCTTGAGATGACACAGACTCATCCATTGGAAGAGCATACAGCTTTCCCTCATAATTGAAATCGCCTTGTTCGAAACTATTATTTATGATGGAAATATTTCCTCTGTCAATAGTCGAATCAAGAGTATATCGCCTGACATAATATTCTTTTTCGTAAGCATTAACAGAAGTACACCTTGCAGGAACAACTTATCATAACGTCGGCTACAACTTTGAGATGTTGTAGCCG
>JAIDUH010000087.1 GCA_029060285.1 Muribaculaceae bacterium
CGATTCGTCGGCAGCGTCAGTTGTGTATAAGATTCAGACGCTCTTTAGGTGCTTTACTGTCTTTTAGGGCTCTAAGGGCTTTAGGGGCTTTAAAGGTCTTAGGGTCTTTAGGGTCTTTAAGGTCTTTAAGGGCGTTGAGGCCATTTGGGATTTAGGGGAGGGTTTTCTTTTGTGGATAGTGAAGGATTCAATCTTCACTATCCTGTTGCTTTACGGAAGAGGTTTTATGCCTTCCCAGCGGACATCCCAGGTGCCATCTTTGGGGAAGCCGGGGTTTTCTATTTCACATCCGTCCCAGCCGGCAGTCATCAGTGCTACGGCGGTCAGAAGTCCACCGTTGCCCGGGAGATAACAGCGAAGGCGGTTATCCTGATAATTATGACCATTAGGAAGATAGGTATTTGTTCTCTTGTCCATCAGCAGTGCGTTGATCGCCTTTTCCGGTTCACCAATGCGGACAGCGCACATTGCAGTGGTAGGATAATCCCATCCCCATGTCTTGTCCCAGTTCCAATTTTTGTAAACCCAATCAAATGTATTATTCAAGATCTTGGGATCAGCAAGAGGAGAAGCCGGAAGAATGCCGAGTGAACCGAGGACCGCCATGTGGTCAGACGTGAAACGAATATCTTCATAAGTCTGAGGAGCTGTCTCAGCAGCGAGATACAGGGAGTCCTTGGCAGCAAGATGGGAGAGTCCGTTTGTGATCTTATCCCATTCGGGATTGCGTTCAAGTCCCATTCTCTCACGCCATTTCTGTGCTGTATTCAGACCGAAATGCCAGTAAGAAAGTTCAAAAGGCGGGTTAACGGTTTCTGAAGCCTTCAAGGTTTCTTGGGCAGGTATTATGCCCTTGAGGATATACCTGTCATTTTCTTCATCCCTGTCGGCAAACGATGCCATAAATTGAGCAGTCTCTTCGATCAAAGGATAATACTTGTTGAGAACAGCCGTATCCGGATTTGCCCTGTAAAGTAATTCGGCAAGGTAGATCAGGTGAGGTTGCTGCCAGATAAGGAATGATCCTACTCCAGAAGGCGCCTCAATGGAGGAGGGGTCGGTCATTTTCATCCAGCGTACTCCTTCGAATCCTTGACGCCCCGCAATAGACTTAGCGTTGGCCTCAGCTTTCTCATACCAAGGCAGAGTACGGGCGAGAAGATCTTCATGCCCGAAGAGCGCAAACTGAGCCTGATGCCACCATATCATTTCCAGATGGAATTTGCCGAACCATGAATTGTAAGTGAGTCCGGTTTCCTGTGGTGGAGTGCTTCCGGCGCAGTTCGTAGCAAGCAAATATTGAGAAAGAACGACACGGCGTTCAAGTTCCTTTGCTCTTGGGTCTGTGCAATTACTAAAATCTACAATACCCCCATCATTCCAGAATTTTTGCCAGTATTCGCTTGCATTGGCAATTACCATATCAGCACTGTAGTCAGAAATGTTTGACATATCTTCTGTGAACTGAGCAGTGACGCTCCATTTATCGGAATCCGGAGTTATTCTTACGGAGTTTGCAGAAATCTTCTCAGCCTCAGTCTTTGCGTCCCATGTCAATGTGATGAAATATGATGTTGAGTCAAGCGAATGTCTGACCACTGCCTTGCCGGGTTCTGACATTATTATTTCAGTGGAGTGAAGAGAGTCTGCTTCCCAATCACAAGCATCATCGCTATGTTTGCCGGTAGGGTAGGGCAAGCGAAGGGTCAGGGCATGTCTCCCTTCGTCGTTGATAGCGGCAGCCACCATATCATATTGCGGGTCGACCGAAGTCTTGACCTCAACTTTTTTCCCTCCGGTAGAGAATTTGGAATTTATGACACCATTCCACATATCGAGCGTCTGGTCGATGTCTGAAAGGGATTCTGGAGTAATATCGTCAAATCCGAGAGCTCCAAGATGAAGCCTGTGAGGATTGATACGGAAATAGTTTGCCGCTTCTTTATTACGTCCATCTTCCTTAAACTGGACCGAATACAGTTCAGGCTTGCCACGGCCAAAATCATATTCCTTCAGAGTCTCTTCAAATTTATAGTCTTCCGTATTAGGAAAGCTATGCCATCCCCAATCGCTCATGGTGCCAAGCGGGACGCCTGCAGCATATACTTCAGGAAATGTCTGAAGACCGGTTACATCCACAGTGAAAGCAAAGCCTCCGTTGCCCACAGTCAGTGAAGCCATAGTATCGATGGCAGTGACATGAGGATTGTTGCGCGTGACGAGAGCATAACGGTCAATTTTTCCACTGTTGGAGCTACAGGCGGACATAATTGCCGTCGCGACGAATATATTCGCCGCGACGGTTGTCTTAGATTTTACATTGCAGGATAACCTGCTGAATGTTTTCATTACGATTATTTTTTCAGATTATCATATTCGAGACCGGCGAGGATGAAAGGTCCGACACCTTTGGCATCATTGTCGCGGATAGGTTCGCTGAGATAATATTGGAACGAACCATTGCGACGCTGATCATTTCCTCCTCCGAGACCTGCAACAGCGCAGCAGTTTGTCAGAGATATGGTGCCGTCTTCATTTTCCTTGACGAAAGTCTCCACCATTCCTTCGTATCCTTTCTTGGCGGGAGCAAGATAAGACTCATCAAGAAGTCCAAGACGAACTGCGCGGAGAAGATTGTAGACGAACATAGCTGATGCCGTAGCTTCAAGATAGTTGCCCTGACGTTTGGGTGAGTCCATCACCTGATACCAAACTCCTGATTCCGGGTCTTGATATTTAACGATGCCGTCAGCTACACTCTTGAGGAGCTTCAACATCTCAGGACGTTTCGGATGGTTGGCAGGTATTTTTTCGAGCACATCAGTGATAGCCCAAATATACCAGCCCATGGCGCGTCCCCATGCGTGTTCGGATTGGCCGGTGCGACGGTCAGCCCAGAACTGCTTCTTCTTCTCGTCCCATGCATGGCGATAGAGTCCGGTAGCTGGGTCATAAGTTTTTTTGCCAACCGTGATGAACTGATTGGCGATATCATTCCAAAGCTTAGGATCAGAGTTGAGATAACGATTTACGTATTCAGCATAGAAAGGCTGACCCATATAGAGACCGTCAAGCCAAGCTTGCCATGGATAGATCTGCTTGTGCCAGAAGTTCTTTGATTTTGTCCTTGGCTGAGAAAGGAGTTGGTCGTAGATATTGTCGGCAGCTTTCTTGTATTTTTCATCGCCTGTAATGTCAAGAGCTTGAAGAATCTCGATGCCACCCTTCACATTGTCGATGTTGTAAGCGTCCTTCTTGAATGCCTTTATTGTGCCGTCAGGATTGACGAAGAAGTCAGTATAGTTAAGGAAGTAGTCGAGCATATTCTTGTCATTGTAAGCACGAGCTGCAGCGAGGATACCTTCGAGTTCAACAGCGGCAGCATAGCTCCACTTCACTCCATTGACGTCAATTGTCTCACTCTTTGGATTGCGCATCATTTCAGAAAGTGCCATCTTATAAGCGAGAGGTTTGCCATAAGGTGTCTCGACTCCATTAATCTTGACATTGTCGAGTATCACGTCCTTAACTTCACCGGTGATCTTATTTCCGTCGGCAACGCCATTGAATGTACAATTCTTAAGTTCGATATTATATACGTTGCATTTGTCTTCAAGACCAATGATCCGTACACCATACTTGCTCTTCTGACAGGTGACGTTTTCGAGATATACGTTGCGTACTGTCGGAGGATATGCTCTCTTGCACTGCTCTTTGGGTTCGTAATCAAGATTAATCTTGAGCACTGCTTCATCGCATTGACCGACTTCAACATTCCGAACATATATGTCTTCGACTACACCGCCACGGCAAGTGTTTGTCTTGATGCGGATGACACGTTCGAGGTCCGGACTATCCATCTTGCAGTTTTCTACGAAAAGAGTCTTGTAGCCACCAGAGATCTCGCTACCTACAACGACGCCACCATGGCCGTTTTTCATTTGGCAGTTACGGACGATAATGTTCTCGCTTGGGATAGCTCGTTCACGTCCGTCTCGGTTGCGACCGCTCTTGATTGCTATGCAGTCATCGCCGGTGTCGAAATAGCAGTTTTCGATAAGCACATCCTTACATGATTCAGGGTCGCAGCCATCGCCGTTCGGACCATCGTTCTGAACATGGACACCACGAACAGTGACGTTCTGGCACATGAGAGGATGCATTACCCAGAAAGCAGATCGAAGCATTGTCACGTCTTCGATAAGAACATTCTTACACTCTACAGGATTTACGAGCTGTGGACGCATTCCCCAATTGGAACCGAGCCGACGTTCAAAGAGGGCAACTCCAGACTCATTCCAGTCCTGAAGAATAATACGGCCGGAACGTTGTGACAGCATTCCATTTTTCCAACCCCACTTCTCGTTTCCTACCATCGACCACCAGTTTTCTCGGCTTGCACCTCCATCGATTGTGCCTTTACCTGTAATGGCGATATTTTCTTGCTTATAAGCATAGATCATCGGACTCCAGTTCCAGCAATTCATTCCTTCCCATGCGGTGAGCACAAGGGGATAATACTGATGAGGGTCATCTGTGAAAAGAAGAGTGGCACCTTCCTCGAGATGGAGATTCACATTGCTGAGGAGTTTGACGGGACCTGTGAGCCAAGTTCCGGCAGGGACGATAACCCGGCCGCCGCCATCTGCACTACACTTGGCGATCGCAGAATTGATCACATTCGTGTAGAGTTCTTTGCCATGTTTGTCTTTTGGCAATACAGATGCTTTCTTGCCTTTGGGCTTTTTCGGCATGAAATCATTGATGTTGTAATCCTTGTCCTTGAAAGTCGGCGCTTTAATACGTGCCTCTACTTGTGGATACACGTCTTTCCATGCTTTCTCCGCTCTTTCTGTAATGCTTTCAGCCAAAGCGGGACTAAAGCAAAGAAGCGTAGCAGCTAATGCAATTAATGTTTTTTTCATTTATCATTATAATTTATCATATTCGTTTTCTTCAGGAAGATCAAGTCTTTTGGCATCATGGGTAAAAGGCTTACCATTTACCGATACGTCTGTAAATTTCACTTCCGGATAAGCCACAACGGTAAGAGACGGATCCTTAGCCTTAACCTTGACGTTATCAAAAGAAATATCAGAAACCTTGTCATCAGGATTGCCTTGGATATGGCAAAGAGTATTGCAATCGACATCAACATTTTTGATTTTGATGTCGCGAACTATGCCATATGGCTTTTCATTGCTTCCTTCAAGTGTAAAGAACTGCTTCCAAGGTTTCATGTCCATGACGGTGCCGCAATTGCCGGTGATATTATCGATCAGTATGTTCTCATATACCTGATAAGTGTCAGGGCGCATTTTTAGGCGAAGAATAGCGGCATTTATATCAACTTTGCAATTTCTCACTGTCACATTCTTGGCATGTATGCATTCGCTTCCAAGAGTCAGGACGCCATGAAGATTCCTGCCGAATTCACAGTTTTCAACTAAAATATCTTCACAAATGCCATTTTCCATAGTCCTGTTGGCGAATACTCCTTTTCCACCTTTAAGGCACACTCCGTCGTCGTCGCAGTTCAGATAGCAATTCCTTACCACAACCCTTCGGCAAGCATCAAGGTCGAGGGCGTCGCTGCTGGGAGCGCGAACTTCACCGCGAGGGGCTGTAATGCGGCAATTTTCGATCAGCACATCGTCGCACATATAAAGGTGGGTGGTCCAGAAAGGTGAATTCTGAAGATTTACGCCGGAAATCTTCAGATCGTTGCATCCCCAGAGGAAAACAAGGCGAGGACGACGCACTTCAAGATTTGTCCATTCGCGGCCGGCTTCTACAGCACGGTCACGATTAGCCCAAAATTCTTTCCAATAACGCAGACCATTGCCGTCGATCGTACCCTCACCTGTGATTTCAAATCCCTTGACGAAGTATGCGTTGATGAGCGCTGCATGATAATAGATGCTTTTGCCCTCCATTCTGGATGGAATGAGCGGGAAATTACTGATATCGTCAGAACCTTTTATCTTAGCTCCTTTTTCAAGGTGCAGACGTGTGCCGGGCTTGAAGAAAAGAGCTCCTGTCAGATAAGTGCCTTTCGGGAAAATTATCTCACCACCGCCGTTTGCTTCAGCAATATCAATGATATTCTGGATAGCGGAAGTCTGAAGAGCCGTGCTGTCGTTGGCATAGACTGCCAAGTCGGTTACAACGTATTTCATCTCCCCTGCCTTCTCTTTCGGAATGACAAACCTTGCCAGTTCCGGTATTCTCTTTGCAAGAGAATCCGCAGCCAGACGAGCAAGCACCGTTCCTCCATAAATATTAAGGTGAGTGTTGTCGATCTTGCCTTTGGGACAGAACTTGTATTTTCCTTCCGGAATCCACATATACAGCTCCTTCGACCTTTCAGTGCCGAGATACTGCACAAGATTGTGGGTGCCGGCATTCATGTCGATGAAAGTTACCTTTTGCTTCTTGGCAACATTCCTCGGGCTCAACAGATAATCACCGTGAGTGTCAACGAGTCTTTGTCCTTCATACTTAGGGTCAACTTTGGCAGGGCCGGCAGCTCCCGGTTCATGGTCGCTCACATCTTTGGTATTGTCCATCTTGTCCGAAGGGAAATTCCTGCGCACGATGGAATTCATGAGTATGGGATTAGCCCCTTTTTTCTTGACATCCTTCACCATCTTGGTCAGATTGGCATCGAAAGTGGAGCCTGGAGCTGAATAACGGTCAGGATTTTTGATCTTCTCATCATTATGTCCGAATTGGATGATCACGTAGTCACCCTTTTTCACTCCTTCCATCATCTTGTCCCAGCGGCCACTGTCGATAAAGCTCTTGGTGCTCTGACCGTTGACGGCATGATTGCAGACTTTCACCGGGCCTTGGAGCATCAGAGCGAGCATTTGTCCCCAACCGCGTTCCTGCTTTTCCTCATCTATGGGTTTGTTTGCCATAGTGGAATCGCCGGCCATCCAGATAGTGATAGTATCGGTCTGTTCTTGTGCAAGAGCTCGCGTTGGCAGCAAAACTGCCAGCGCGAGTAAGAATGATGATATATTTTTCATTTCAAACTTCAATAATCGGGTAATCATTCCACAGTAATCTTCTTGTAGCGTGGCACAAGAAGTTTCATGATGCACCAACCGAGCAGATAAGCGACACCGCAGATGCAGAATACGATGAAATATCCGGCAGGTTTACCAGTGAAGCTGAACATTGACATCTGTGTCTCAGCAGCATAGTCGAAGAGCACGCCTGAGCCAAGGTTGATGAGGAATGAGCCGCAACCACCTGCCATACCACCAATACCGATGATGGTGGCGATAGTGCTCTTGGGGAACATGTCGCCTACAACAGAATAGATGTTGGCACTCCAAGACTGGTGGGCAGCGCCTGCAATACCGATAATAATGATAGGCATCCACTGGGAAACAGAGCTAAGAGGCTGGGCGAGAAGTGCAAGGAGTGGGAAAAGAGCAAAAATGAACATTGCCTTCATGCGGGCGGCATAAGGATTGACCACAATACCTTTCTTGGCAGCATTATCAATGAATATTGAAGGGAGTTTGCCGCCATAGATTGAAAGCATCGTGATAAGGTAGAGGACGAAGATCATCATCATACCTTCTCCTGACGAAGTGGAAAGGTGGAATACATCGGTGATGTAAGCCGGAGTCCAGAACAGGAAAAACCACCAAACGCCATCGGTCAAGAACTTACCAAAGAATACAGCCCAAGTCTGAGGATACTTGAAGCACTGCCAGAAAGGAATAGTGGCGGTCTCACTATCTTCGATCTCAGCTTTCTCTCTCTCTGTTTCGTCAGGAGTGTCATTATCTTGTTCGATGTAAGCGAGTTCTGCCTCATTTACATGAGGATTCTGAGCCGGTTCCTTATAAAGGAACACCCAGAAACCCATCCAGACGAAACCAAGTGCACCGATTACTATGAATGCCATTTCCCAACCGTTGCCCCAGCCGATGCTTTGGAAGAATTTGGCGAGAGGGCCGATGCTGAAAGGAGCAATGAGTGCGCCGACTGCAGAACCAGCATTGAAGATTGAGGTGGCATATGCGCGGTCACGCTTCGGGAAATACTCAGCTGTCACCTTGATGGCAGCGGGGAAGTTTCCTGCCTCGCCAAGAGCAAGGATCGTACGTGCTGCAAGGAAGAACCATACAGAGACAGTGGCGATTGCAACAGCGATATCGCCTGAAGCTTCGATCAGTGCAGATGCATTTTTGAGGTCAATGCCTTTGAAAATCTCGAAATACCCCTCAGTAGCCACGCCGCAGAGCGCGTGTGCACAAGCACCAGCCGACCATACGCCGATAGCCCAGAGATAACCCTTCTTGGTACCCATCCAGTCTATGAATCGGCCTGCAATGAGGTTGGCTATAGCGTAGACGATAGAGAAGACTGCTGTGATGAGACCATAGTTTGCATCCGTCCAATGGAATTCCGGAGAGATGAACTCTTTCCACGTAAGAGAAAGCACCTGACGGTCCATATAGTTGACCGTAGTTGCCAGGAAAAGCAGCAAGCAGATGGTCCAGCGGAAGTTGGTCATCTTTTGGTTGGCTGCTGCCAAAGGAGAAGTATTTGCCATAATTAGAACTTGAAGTAGTTTTTAGCGTTATTGTAGCAAATATCTTCAATCATCTGATTGACGCGCTTCTCTTCATATCCTGTGTAGGGGACCTCCCCGTTTTCAATATCTGTACCCACAAGGTTGCAGAGAGTACGGCGGAAGTACTCATGGCGAGGATAAGAGAGGAAAGAGCGGCTATCGGTCAGCATTCCTACGAATCGGCTGAGAAGCCCGAGGAGAGAAAGTGCATTCATCTGCTTCTGCATTCCATCCTTCTGATCAAGGAACCACCAGCCTGAACCAAGCTGGATCTTACCGGCTACGCTTCCATCCTGGAAATTTCCGAGCATAGTAGCCATCACCTCGTTGGCACCTGGATTGAGATTGTAGATGATAGTTTTTGCAAGTTTACCATTGCTATTCAGCTTATCGAGATACTTGGCACACTTCTTGGCGGTATTGAATTCGCCGATAGAATCGAAACCTGTATCAGGACCGAGGAGTTTGAACATCTTGGAGTTGTTGTCGCGGATAGCACCATAGTGGAATTGCTGTGTCCAGCCGCTTTCATAGTCCATTTCACCGAATACGATCATCATGGCACTCTTGAACTTATCCACTTCTTCAGGAGAAAGACTACCTCCATCCATCACCTTGGCAAAAATGGCATCAATTTCGGGCTGTGTATATTCTTCAGCATAGAATTCCTCGATACCATGGTCGGATAAGCGGCAACCCATTTCCTCAAAGAAATCGTGACGTTTTTGGAGTGCATCCACAAGGTCGTTGAAAGTGCGGATTTCCATTCCTGCAGCTTCTCCAAGTTTTGCTATATATTCGCGATATTCAGCGGGTTTGTCGACTGCCATAGCTTTGTCGGGGCGCCAAGTAGGGAGCATCTTTATTTCAAAGCCTGAATCTTTCACCTGCTTGTGGTATTCAAGAGAATCAGCGGGATCGTCCGTGGTGCAGACGGTCTCCACGTTATAATGACGCATAAGACCGCGTGCAGTCATGTTCGGATCATTGCGGAGCTTGTCGTTGCACTCGTCGAAAATTTCCTTTGCAGTCTCAGGGTTGAGAAGCTTGTCGATGCCGAAAGCTGTCTTGAGCTCGAGGTGAGTCCAATGATATAGAGGATTACGGAAAGTATAGGGCACAGTTTCTGCCCATTTCTGGAATTTTTCCCAATCAGTAGTATCCTTGCCAGTGCAGAAACGTTCATCAACTCCGTTGCTTCGCATAGCACGCCATTTATAATGGTCGCCACCGAGCCAGAGCTCAGTGATAGAGGAGAATTTGTGGTCGTCAGCCACCATCTTTGGAATCAGATGGCAGTGATAGTCGATGATTGGCATTTTAGCTGCATGCTCGTGATAGAGCTTCTGCGCAGTTTCATTCTGCAGCAGAAAGTTTTCGTCCATGAAGGGTTTCATAAAATGATGAATTATGAATGTTGAATTATTAATTGTCTAAAGGGTTACGCCATTTTTGAATATTGCAATCTCGTGGATACCTGCTTTTTCAGAATTCACCTTCTTTCCGCTTGCCACATCGAGCACGAAATCAGCAAATTTCTTAGCCACATCCTTCATATCTGCATCCTCAACAAGTACACCTGCATTGAAGTCTATCCAATCGGGTTTTCTCTTGGCAAGATTACTGTTGGTAGAGATTTTTGCTGTAGGTACGAATGTTCCGAAGGGTGTCCCTCGACCAGTAGTGAAGAGTACAATCTGGCAACCTGAAGCAGCGAGAGCAGTAGAAGCCACAAGGTCATTGCCGGGAGCTGAGAGAAGATTCAGACCATGGTTGTGGATTCTTTCGCCATATGCCAGCACACCTTTCACCTCGCTCTTGCCGCTCTTTTGAGTGCAACCAAGAGCCTTTTCCTCGAGTGTAGAAATTCCGCCGGCTTTATTCCCTGGAGAAGGGTTCTCGCCTACGGGTTCGCCATGGCTAAGGAAGTACTGCTTGAAGTCATTGATGAGAGTCACGGTCTGATCGAGAAGTTGGTCGTCGGCACATCTTTGCATCAGGATAGTCTCCGCACCAAACATTTCCGGAACTTCAGTGAGCACAGTCGTGCCTCCTTGACAGTCGCATAGAAAATCGGAGAATTCACCGAGAAGAGGATTGGCAGTGATTCCCGAGAAACCGTCGCTTCCTCCACATTTGAGACCAATCTTGAGTTTGGAAGCAGGAAGTGTGGTACGTTTGTCCTCCTTGGCTTTCTCGTAGAGTGAACGGAGAATGTTGAGCCCATATTCCACTTCATCGCCTTCTACTTCCTGGCATACCATAAATTTTACCCTGTCATGGTCGTAGTCTCCGCAAAATTGCTCAAAGACTTTTGGCTGGTTGTTCTCACATCCAAGGCCGACTACAAGTATGCCACCTGCATTGGGATGAAGCACCATGTCGCGAAGGATTTTCTTGGTATTCTCGTGGTCATCACCCAGCTGAGAGCAACCGTAGTTGTGAGGGAAAGCAAAAATTCCGTCCACTCCTTCTGCACCGGTCTCAGCGTTGAGCCTGTCGACGATCTGCTTGGCTATACCGTTGACGCAACCGACTGTAGGAATCACCCAAATCTCGTTGCGGACACCGGCTTGGCCATCCTTACGTAGGAAGCCTTCAAAAGTGCGCTCACCACCTTCGCAAACACATTTTTCAACCGGCTTCCGTTTTATGTCGGAATAGTCGAGTTGACCTTCAAGATTTGTCTTTATATCATGGTCGTCGAGGAATGCCCCAAGAGCGATATCATGTTTGGCATGACCAATTGGGAATCCGTATTTGATCACGTTCTCGCCCTCCTTGATATCCTTGAGAGCGAATTTGTGACCAGCCGGGATATCGGAAATGAGATTGAAAGCAATTCCTTCGATATTTACCTCTTGACCCTTTGACAATGCATTGATGGCTACAGCGACATTATCGGCAGGATTGATTTTAATGTAATCTTTCATTTTTTATATTCAAATTTCGCGGGCGAAATTTGAGAGTTATAAGGTTATAGGGTTATAGGTTGTGGGGGCTGAAATGCTTGCTAAAGGACAGTCAATATATTGAAGTTGTTTAAACTTATTTACGAATTAAAAAAATAACAATGAAGAGTTAAATCAAAGATTCTTTTTATTAATCTTCCGCCATCTTTTCGGCATCTTTTGCCTCTTTCATCAGTCATGATGCCCGCATCATTCCTTCTTCAAGAGACAAAACCTGCTCGAAAACCTGACGAAATATTAATAAAAAAATAAGTCTAAACAACTTCATTATTAAACCCGGACGGCATGGCCGGCCGGGCAAAATAAGATTATATCAAAGAATTGACTCCACTGTAGCGAGCATGCCTTTTTCCTGGATGCTGTCGAGATATTCCACGACGAGGTCGGTGAGACCAGGAATTTCATTGAGATTTCCGTGTTCTTTCCAGATAAGATCATCGGCAGCGAGCACACCTTCAGCCACTTTACGAGTGTCGCCGGTAGCCCATAATTCAGTTAGGAGATCCATGATCTTCTGGTCATCCTTGGGTTGTATGGGAGCACCATCTTCGCGTTTGCCACCTTTATAATAGTCGATGATGGCTGCGAGTCCGAGCACGAGACCTTTTGGAAGTTCACCCTTGCGTTCGAGATAAGTCTTGACGCCGGGAAGGTCACGTGTCTGGTATTTCGGGAAAGAATTAAGCATGATGGAAGTCACCTGATGGTCAACGAACGGGTTGTTGAAACGTTCGAGAACGCTTTCTCCATATGCCTGGAGTTCATCCATCGGAAGGTTAAGGGTCTGCATGAGTTCGTCAAACTGCACCTTATGTATGTATTT
The DNA here is from genome assembly GCA_029060285.1 of Muribaculaceae bacterium. Lineage (GTDB taxonomy): Bacteria > Bacteroidota > Bacteroidia > Bacteroidales > Muribaculaceae > Lepagella. Next base: position 12,395 of record JAIDUH010000087.1, read on the forward strand.
CCCTATGACTGGATGGTTGCAAGCGTCGCGCACTATATCCACACCGCTCAGATAGCTGACGGGAGAAAGGACAGTGTGAGGACCATTGAGAAGAGTCACCTTGCGCTCGTGGTAAGGAGCTTCGGAATCAGTGATGATCACGTTCAGGCCAGCCTTTTCTGCAGGGAACTCAGCGCGTAGCTCTTCGATGCTCATGTTTTCGGGACGTTCGATGACCCAAACATGGAAAGCTTCGCCTTGCACCACAACGTTGTCCTTATATCCGAGTTTTTCTTGGATATTTCCAATTTCTTTTCTTGGGAATCCCGGCACTATACGGTCTACGAGTGTTGCGCATACATAGTTGTATTTGTTAAACCATTCCTTGAAGCCTTCATAGTCTTCTCCGAGTTGGTCTTTCCAAAGGTCGATATAGTCGTTGACGAATTTCTTAAGGTGATGGCCGTTTTCAAAGATTAGCTCGCAAGGCATGATGATGAGTCCCTTCTTGGGGTCGCCGTTGAATGCCTTATAGCGAGTATAGAGAATCTGTGTGAGTTTAGCCGGATATGAAGCAGGAGGAGCATCGTTAAGCTTGCATTCAGGGTCGAATGCGATGCCTGCTTCGGTAGTGTTGGAGATAACGAATCTGATTTCGGGCTGTACAGCCAGGCCAAGGATAGCATCATGCTGTCCCCAGGGGTTGAGTCCGCGGCTGATTACGTCGATTCTCTTGAATGAATTTACGATTTCACCGTTCAGGCGACCCTGAAGGTTAACATTGTACATATAATCTTGTGCGGAGAGAAGTTTCATCGCGAAGTCGTCGGGTGTTCCTTGAAGTACTACAACTGAAGAGTTGAAGTCGGTGGCTTCGTTCATATTCTTTACGATCCAGTCTACGAATGCGCGGAGGAAGTTGCCTTCTCCAAACTGGATAATTCTTTCGGGAGCCGTAGCCTTAGGTGCGGTCAGTTTGTTAAGAACTTTCATGTGTTATATTGATTCTTAGATAGGTTATTTCTTACTAAAGTGCAAAAATAACAAAAGTTCCGCTCATATGCAAATATTAAGCAAGATAATTTGAGAATTGTTGGTGCGAACCGCATTGACCAAAATTATAGCGAGGCGTTATAAGGACGAATATTTTTGAAATCAGGGCCGATTGCGTTAAATGGAGAAGGAGATGAGTACACGCTGGTAGAAGTTGAAATGAGAGGGGGCTATGTTGAAGTCAAGGGAGGCCTTAAGAGTCATGAACTTGCGTTTTAGGAAGATGATGGATGCGGAGGTGCGGTTGTAGAGGGAGGCTGCATAATATGGTTCTCCTTGATCGAGGACGAAGTTGTATTTCCCATAGAGAGGATATAGTTTGCCTCCGGCATAAAATGTGTTTTTCAGCTCTAAGAATTTCCATGCAATGTCAAAGTCAGCCCAGAAGCCAAGCGGAGTTCTCCACTGTCGGTCGCCGCGGTCGCGGGTCAGATCTCCCAGAACTCCTGCTCGCAAAGTGCAAGAGTCGAGTGGAGATGTGGCTGCTATCTTGGCAATGTCTATACCTACATATGGATTATACAGCAGATTGTCGATTACGTACTGGTCTGCTTTTCCCGATTTGTCGAGAGCAAGATGATTCATCATGGCAAGTCCACCCCAGAGGAATTTGCCATTGGCATGGCGACGCTCTCCACTTGCTATAATATTGAAAGCCTCTCGTTGAGTTTCGGTTTGCATTCCTCGCCAGTCAATAAAGGCTTGGAAATAGCCTTTCTCATTGCGATAGCCGATCATGGCACCTCTAATATTGCGTTGGCTATATTTTACGGAATCGTTCCAAATATAGTTTGGCATCTCAGCATAAAGCTGGTCTCTGCCAAACATGCCCATTGCAAAGCGAAGTCCTTTCGACTGATAGCGGTAGTATACCGTCGGGGATATTCGATGTCCTTCCCATTCGCAGCCGATAGGCTGGGTCCATACCGCTCCAGCTGCTATGCGATGCCGGTCATCATAAAGGCTGATACCAATTTCCGGGGAGAGTTGGGTCTGGAAAAATGTTTTGGCTGGTGCATACTTGGTGTCTCCTTCGCGGTTGTCGAAGACGGCAGACATGTCAACGCTCCAATAAAGATCCGGCCTTTGTGCTAAAAGGCCGGATGTCGCAGACAGTAGAAATAGAGCCACTGTCAAAATCTTGTCTATATTCATATTACAATACGTCAGGACGGCGGATAGCCATATACATTCTTGGAAGAGCTGAATAGAGACGGCTGACAATTACCAAAGCAAGATAGCCGAAAACGCTTCCAAAAGCAGCTCCACATAATATGTCGGTCGGGTAGTGGACACCACAATAAAGTCTTGAAATGCTGACAATCACAGCCCAGATGAAAATCATAGCAGTGAATTTCCTTGATCTCATGACGCATGAAAGGAGAGTTGCGAGGGCAAAGGTATTTGCAGCGTGGCATGATGGCCAGCTGTATCCTCCCGGATGAATATTTTTCACGATTGTGATGTATTCGGAAAATGGATTTTCGGGATTGCAAGGACGAAGACGCCCTATATAAGGACGTATGACGCTTGCGCAAATATGGTCAGCCATGAAAATTGCCAAAACTACGGCAACGAGTGTAAGGGCTGCATATTTGGGTCCTAATTTCTTAAAAAGAAGATCTATGAGAATAAGATAGAAGGGAATCCATATCCATTTTCCAGTGATCAGTGACATCGCCTCATCCAGAAATGCCGTATGGTGGCCATTAAAAAACAAAAGGATTTGTTCGTCAAGTGAAGTGAGAGTTTCAATCATATTAAAAGTCAGTTCAAAAAAATCTTATTGTTATCTTTGTCGCAAAGATAAGTCATTTTTTCGGATATTCAAAGTAATTTGCGTTTTTTTATGATTTAAAGCAGGTTTTTAACGAAATTAATGTAGATTTATACAACAAAATAGGCCTGATTCATAGGAATCAGACCCATAATTAAATATTTGTGATGATATTCAGAAGTGTGATGTTCCGTCGAAGCAGTGGGTGCAGACTTGGTCTTTAGGAAGCCCGATTGCATCGATAAGGTTTTCGAGCGTATTGAATTTGAGGGAAGTCAGTCCGTAGCGTTCTCTCATTTTCTCTACCATCTTACAATAGCGGCAGCTGCCGGTCTTGGCGTACTCTTCGAGATGCGAGTTGGGGTCGCCTTCGAGTTCTTCGATAATGCGACGGGTGAGCAGCTCCATTTCGGATTTGGAAGAAGTGAAGTTGAGATAGCGGCATCCATAGATCAGAGGAGGACAGGCTATGCGCATATGCACTTCCTTTGCTCCACAATCAAACAGCACCTTGACGTTGTCGTTAAGCTGTGTGCCACGCACTATGGAGTCGTCGCAGAAGAGGGCACGTTTTCCCTTGAGCATGGCTTCATTTGGCACAAGTTTCATTTTAGCGATGAAAGAGCGCATAGACTGGTCGGACGGTGTGAAGCTACGGGGCCATGTAGGGGTATATTTGGAGATGCAACGCTGATAGGGAGTGCCATGTCCGGCAGCATATCCGAGAGCCATTCCAACACCTGAATCCGGAATTCCGGCCACGCAGTCAATTTCCGTTTCCTGATCTTGCTGACCGAGGGCAAAGCCTGATTTGAAACGAACTTCCTCCACATTGCGGTCTTCATATGTGGAAGTTGGGAATCCATAGTAGACCCACATGAAAGCACAAATTTGCATTTCCTTATTGGGTTCTCGAAGTTGACGGATTCCATCGGGTTTCAGTTCAACGATTTCTCCGGGACCGACATCGCGTAGCAGCTTGTAGTCGAGATTCGGGAAAGATGTAGATTCGCTGCTGACGGCATACCCATCTTCCTTTTCTCCTATCACGATTGAGGTGCGACCGAGTTTGTCACGGGCCACAATCACCGAGTTTTCGGTAAGGATAAGCATGGAGCAAGAACCTTTGACTTTATTGTAGACATTTTCGATGCCTTCTACGAAGGTCTTGCCTTGATTGATAAGCAGTGCTATCAATTCGGTGGGATTGGTCGTTCCGGAACTAAGTTCGGCGAAATGAGCTCCACTGTCAAGGAGTTCCTTCTCGAGTTCATCCATGTTGTCGATCTTCGCTACTGTCACAATGGCGTAGCGCCCGAGATGAGAATTGATTGTGATAGGCTGCGGATCCGTGTCGCTAATAACCCCGATGCCCATATTGCCCTTGTATTTGTGTAGTTCGGATTCGAACTTGGTGCGGAAATACGAGCTTTCGAGTGAGTGAATCGACCGGCAGAAGCGTTTCTCTTCCGGATCATAGGTCACCATGCCGCCACGGCGTGTGCCGAGATGTGAATTATAGTCGACACCATAGAAAATGTCATTGACACACTTGCGTTTTAAGGCTGCGCCAAAAAAACCTCCCATAAGATTGTAATGTTTAGCTTATTACCTGTATTATTAATGAACTCGACAAAGAGAAATTCATCCTATTTGCCTCATTCACGATGCAAAATTAATAAAAAACTTGGGAAAAAATTTAAAAATCAAAAATTTTTTATAATTTTGCAAAAGCAAAAGATTAAACAACAATGAGAAAAATTTTATTAACAACAATTGCGGCTTTCCCTGCTCTCATTGTGTCTGCGCAGACTCTGAAGAATTATGAGCAAGGAAATCCGAATGATCCTAACAGTGCATATCTGAAAGACTATGCTCCTCTCAAAAATTACATTGACTATAGCAAGTATCCAAATTTCAAACTGGGCATCGGAACCACCGTGGATGAATACCTGCGAAATTCTATGGTAGCAGGGATGACCAACGACAACTTTACCGAGACAGTTGCCGGAAACGCGATGAAAATGTCAAGCTGCGTCAACAACAGTGGCGGAATGGATTTCTCAAGAGTGAAAAATTATGTTAATGCCGCTGAAAAAGCAGGCATCAATGTCTATGGGCACACTCTTGCTTGGCATTCTCAGCAGCCTAACGGTTGGCTGCGCGGTCTGATCAAGGATAAGCCGGCTGTGCCTTTTGAGAATCCTGACACAATTGTCTATGTGGAGATAGGCAAAAAAGATTTTCGCAGCCAGCAGAATGTAGGCTGGACGGCGGATAAAAACCAATATGGCTTCACTCTTGACTTCTCTTCTGCCGATGGACTGAAAATTCACACGACCAAGAAAATAAATTCCTGGGAAGTTCAATTCGTAGCATATAGCGATATTCCGACAGAAGCCGGCAAAACCTACAACTTCACATATGAAATTAAGGCAACCGGCAATGGCACCATGCATTCCAAACTTGGAGATTGGGGTACGGGCAGCAATACAGATTTTCCTTTTACCACAGAATGGAAAGAAGTGACAGTATCATACAAGAGTCCTATTGATAATCCATTCCTGCTTCTCCAATGTGGCGATTTCGTAGGAGATATCTACATCAGGAATATCAAGGTGGAAGATAAAGTAGGCGCAATGAAGGTCAATGAGGCCCGGCGTTATCTTAAGGTGGAGGCTACTTCAAGGCAGTCTGACGTTTGGGACAATCAGTTCTGGATTGTCACATCCTCGCCGTTCAGTGCAGGCCAAAGCTTTGAGTTTACTGCTTTAGTTAGGGCAGACAAGGCAGCCAAGGCGTCAACCCAAATTCATAATGATCCCGGCAATTATGTTGATTATCAAGCGTTGGGAGACATCAACTTTGGAACTGATTGGAAGACAGTGAAGGTATCAGGAAGATTTGCAAAAGGTGGAAAGTCAATAGCTTTCAATCTGAGTGAACTTGCCGATGCGAATACATATTATTTTGATGACATAAGCCTCAAGATAGGGGGTGAAGAGAAATTGATCAACGGCAGTATTGACGGAAATGATCTTTCCTCTTTCAAGATGAAGAAAGATAGGGGAGGCGTAGTTCCTGCTGAAATAGATGAAAGCGAATTTTATCTACATTTGCCGCAAAAGACCCCATTGACGAAAGCAGAGAAACTTGAAGTTCTCAGCGGTGCTATGGAGAAATGGATCAAGGGAATGATGGAAGCATGCGGCGGCAAGGTGAAGGCATGGGATGTGGTCAATGAAGCTATATCAGGTGGAGGAAATGACGGAAGCGGCAACTATACACTGCAACATTCAGAAGGATTCAACGGCGAAGCCACTTGGGACGTAGGGGGAGATGCATTCTATTGGCAGGATCATATGGGAGATCTCGAATATGTCAGGAATGCCGTAAAATTTGCTCGTCAATATGGGCCGGAAGACATCAAGCTCTTCATCAACGACTATAATCTTGAAAGTGATTGGGATGGCAACCAGAAGTTGAAATCTCTAATCAATTGGATTAAGAAGTGGGAGTCTGACGGAGTGACATATGTAGATGGAATAGGCACTCAGATGCATATTTCATATTATGAAAACAGCGGGACTTTGAATAGCAAGAAGAATGCCATAACCAATATGTTTAAGTTGATGGCCCAGTCGGGAAAGCTTGTTCGTGTCAGTGAATTTGACATGGGTTATGTGAATGCAAGCGGAAGAGATGTCCCAACAGGAGAAATGACTGAAAAGCAGCATCAGAATATGGCGGACTACTATGAGTGGATTTTAAAGGAATATTTCCGTCTTATACCGCCGGAGCAACAGTGGGGTATCTGTTTCTGGTGTCCTACCGACTCCCCGTCAAACAGCGGATGGCGAGCTAATACGCCTGTTGGAATCTGGACGCATAATACAATGTATCGTAAGCATGCGTATGCCGGAGTCGTAAGAGGACTCGGGGGTATTGAATATAATGGAGTCGAAGAAATTACCGAAAGTCGAGAGACAGTGAAAGGAATTTATACGATTACCGGTATCAAAATGCCGGAGAACATTAAATTTTCAGACCTTCCTTCCGGACTTTACGTCATAGATGGCAAGGTAGTCAAGAAGTAAACAACAGATAAATCACAGTAACAAAAGAGGGGATTCTCATAAAGAGAGTCCCCTCGTTTGTTCTAATTTGTTAAGTTGAAATGCATAATTCATAATGCATAATTCATAATTCATAATGCATAATTGTTCGTCTCTGAAATTCAGATGATAAAACTTTTGTGATAGTATACATTTAATTTGACCTGTCACTTGATCGTTGATCGTTGATCGTTAATCGTTAATCGTTGATCGTCTTTCAGTATCGATAGAGTTTGACGTGGAGTGCTTTATAGTCGTCAACCCCTATACGGACGTGGCGACCTTGATGAGTCTCGTCGCCGTTCAGGCGTCTGATCACTTTGAAAGAGCCATCGGGATTTATGTCGACTTCGTCGCAACTGAGTATGCCGATCCGTTGTTTCCCTTTCCAACCATAGTCATTTTTTTCGGTTTCTCCTGAAAGCATAAATCCATCTTCTCCAAGCTTCTTTTCGGAAGAAGATTCATCAGCTGCTTCCCATTTCACGACTATTCCGGTCCCTGCGATAAGGTAATCATCCTTATCAAGTTTAATAATCATTCCTCCTCCATCGGGCCAAACGCTTCCATCGGTGGCGCGACTGTCCCATGGGAGAGTAAAGAAATGCGAAGAAATCATTTTCAGACCGTCGGATTCTACTATCCTGGATTCTTTTGCATTGTCTTCTCCAAACAACAGCCCATAACTGTCAAACTTGTTTGAGCAGTAGGGTTCAAGTTTCTCTAATAGAGAATAGGCTTGCCGGAGCCTGTAAGCTTCTTCTTCAGATGCATTTTCTATAGAGAAGGGACTGAAGCCAATGGCATTATGCTCGCCAATGGCATAGAAAGCGTGGGTGCCACTGTCTTTTGAGCGCCGTATCTCAGGAATGAAGAGAGGATTATCATGAAAAGCGTATTGTAGAAACCAAGGAGCGAATGGAGGGTCGTACAGATCAGGAGAAATAAAATCTATCGACGGTGCGCCGGATTTCCATATATTTGCCAATCGGGCGATTGGGCCTGCAGAAGGATATTGCCCCGGTCGTCTGCCTCTGCTGTCGAGAGCTGCATTGACGTATAGAGGCACTTCAGGAAGTTTTTCGCGTGCGGACTTAGCGAGATTCTCGACATATTGCGCATAATGCCAAGCCATAAACATCTCGTCGGCATAATCGTTAGCTTCTGCAAGATCATTCCAATCCGATCCGGGCTTGACCTTGAGAATGGCAGCAAGCTGATCTGGTACACCTTTAGTGTATTTTTTATTGGCGAGCCTTGAGTGATCGCGGGCAGATTCCAGCATACCGATTTCATTTTCAATCTGAATCATGGTTATTGTTTTATCTTTGTCATGAGTCTTCAGATAATCGAGGAAGGCATTGAAAGCTTTGAGATCTGCTTTAAGCACTTCATCGCTGAAGGCACTCAGAATTTCAAGTGGTTTCCCTTGCTCAGTGACAGCCCTTGGAAATCTTTTGGAATTGGTTTTCACCCAAGAGGGGGCATAGCAACTCATAGAATTTTTCCAAGCTCCAAACCATAGCGGAACTATTTTGAGTTTATTTTCTTTAGCTTTCGAAATTGCTTCGTCGATAAGAGAGAAATCGAACGTTCCCTCAGAAGGCTCAATAAGTTCCCAATAGACGGGCATTAGAACGGTGTTCAGCCCCATATCCTTAAGTTTAGGAAAGATAGAGCGGATATCTTCCTTGGAAGATGCAGAAGAATTGCCGAGTTCTCCACCGAGAATAAGATAGTCGGGGAGTCTTGATTGTCCGGCAGTTACACCCGACATAGACAGAAATAATGCAAGTGAGCCTATCTTGAGTAACCTTTGCAACATAATAATAAATTTTAGGGCGCACGCATGCGATGCAAATTAGACAGGAGTTTACGTCTTTGTGCGAGAACTCTGATCTACCGTTTTGAATCGAGGAGTTCTTTGGAGGGATTGGTATAGTTGTCGATTCCTAATTCGACCGGTATCATATCTTCGAGAGAATGCATGGAGAGTTTATTAGGGCGTAAGTGGGCTTGGTTGCCGAAATATTCAAGACATCCGTCGCGCCACCATATGGCATCCTTATGTTGGGTCAGAAGTCTGGTTTCAATATCCTTATATATCTCCGGATCTGTGCATCCCTCGAGGTTCTGCCAAGTCTCACGCATCTCTGCCACTCCATCAACTCCTGCATCGTAATGACGATTGAGAGCTTCCCATACTGTTTCTCCCGAAGGGAGAGGATAGTTCCAATCAAGATGATGAAACCATAGCAAGTATTTCTCCGGACATGTTGCAGGATTTTCAAGAGTTTCCATGAGAGGAGAGGGATACTGGGCTGTAGCTCCACTTCCTGTGGCTACAGTTCGGTCGAATCCTATTCCTTTGCTGTCTGCCTTATGATAATAACTCGGCAGCCAATCTGCTCTTGCTCCGGGAATCTGGCACCAGGGCTGAGGACCGTAGTGATGTCCCCATGCAAATTGATGATGCAGACCTATAGGCATCATGTAGTCTACCACATGCTCGCGGCTGTCGCACATCATTTTAGTGAAATCCGACATTTGTTTCTCATCGAGATTGATCCATGGTGTGAGCTCAGCCCATTCCTCAACGATATCTTCAGATTTTAGATTGGGATTCCATGCGAGACGGCCGAAAGCATACCAATTTGCTTGTGCAAGAGGATGTCCTGTGAAATTCTCATTATCTCCAATATTTGCTACACCTGCGACTCCCTTGACGTTGTCAAGTGGTGCTTCTTCAAAAAATTCCTCCCACATCGGGGCAAGGAATGCAAGATGGTTTGCGTGTCCGAGGTATTCCTGAGTGATCTGGAGCTCTGCAATAAGGGGAGTTTTTTTCATTCCGTCGAATAAAGGACTGTAAGGTTCACGAGGTTGAAAATCTACCGGTCCATTTTTGACCTGAACTAAAACATTGTCGTCAAATTTTCCATCAAGCGGATTAAATTCTGCATAAGCCTGTTTTGCTCTGTCCGGATCAGACGGAGAGTAGACAAAAGCACGCCACATTACAATGCCTCCGAATGGCTTCAACGCTTTTGCGAGCATATTGGCTCCGTCGGCATGAGTGCGTCCAAAATCGCATGGTCCCGGTTGCCCTTCACTGTTGGCTTTGACGAGGAAGCCGCCAAAGTCAGGAATTAAGGTATATATTTCCTTTGCCTTATCTTTCCACCATTTAGCTACATCTTTGTTCAAAGGATCTGCAGTCTCAAGACCTCCGATGACATTCGGAGAAGCAAAATTTACTGAGAGATATACCTTTATACCATACGGCCGAAGTATGTCTGCAATTTCTGCTACCCTCTCAAGAATGTCTTTTGTAAGCATACTAGGAGAGGCATTCACGTTGTTGAGGACTGTGCCGTTGATGCCTGCCATTGCATTGGCAAGTGCGTATTTATGATAAAGTTCTATCTGGTCTTCACTCAGGGGTGTGTCCCAGTTCCATATGCTTTTGCCGGCATAGCCTCTTTCTATAGTTCCGTCGAGATTGTCCCAGTGGTTGAGTATTCGAAGCGGGTTGAGAGGATAATCGGTGTGATTCTTGCAATTATTTGGCCGATACAATGAAAGAGCCCCATAAAGAAGGCCTTCTCCCGTCGGGGAAATTACGCTAACTGTCTTTTCGATGCTGTCAACGCTGATAGTAAATCCATCAGAGGGAATACCTTTTACTTTCTTTTCTTCCAAACGAATTGTCTTGAAATAATCATCGGGAGAGGTTTTTGAAAGGAGAGATGCTGCGTTGAGGGCAAGAGGGTTTTTGCCTTTGTATTCCACTGTGCATTGAATGTCGCTGCCAGGAGGCAGCCAAAGTTGAGTGTCACTTCTTTTTGCAGAAGCTGATAGGCATATGGAAGCTATGAAAGAAACTAATAAAAATCGAGTCATAATCATAAGGCGCCTCTCCGAGGCTTATTTATCGAAGAAATTGAAAAATGGGAAGGCAGGATTTCTGCCTTCCCAAGCAATAGATTTTATGAAATTGGATTTGAACCGAAAATAGAATTCTACTTAAGTAAATTAATCTATATTTTCAATTCTCAATTATATCAAGCATACATGTTGACGATAGCCTCATAGAGCTCCTGCTTGCCTGAAGTCTGAGCCGGCTCGTTGATTTCGCGGCCGATCTCTGCGAGCTGGTCTAGAGTGAGCTTGCCTTCCTCGAATTCTTTGCCCTTGCCGCTGTCGAATGAAGCGTAGCGGTCAGCGAGCATCTTCTTGTAAGGAGACTTCTCAAGAACGTTAGCTGCACATTCGAGAGCGCGGGCCATAGCGTCCATGCCTGCGATGTGGGCGATGAAGATATCCTCAAGGTCTGTAGAGTTACGACGAGTCTTAGCGTCGAAGTTTGTACCGCCGTTGCCGAGACCACCATTGCGTATGATCTGCATCATTGCCTGAGTAAGCTCATAATTGTCAATGGGGAACTGGTCTGTATCCCAGCCGTTCTGATAATCGCCACGGTTAGCGTCGATTGAGCCGAGCATGCCGTTGTCGACTGCTACAGCGAGTTCATGCTCGAAAGTATGGCCTGCGAGAGTTGCGTGGTTAACCTCGATGTTGACCTTGAAGTCTTTTTCAAGACCGTGAGCCTTGAGGAAGCCGATAACAGTCTCAGTGTCTACATCATACTGGTGCTTGCTGGGCTCCATTGGCTTCGGCTCGATAAGGAATGTGCCGGTGAAGCCTTTGCTGCGTGCATAGTCACGAGCCATGGTAAGCATAGTGGCGAGGTGTTCTTTCTCACGCTTTTGATCGGTGTTGAGGAGGCTCATGTAGCCTTCACGACCGCCCCAGAATACGTAGTTCTGACCGCCAAGTTCGATAGTCGCGTCGATAGCGTTCTTGATCTGAACAGCAGCGCGTGCCACAACGTCGAAGTCAGGGTTGGTAGCTGCACCATTCATATAGCGTGCATTGCCGAATACGTTAGCAGTACCCCAGAGGTTCTTGATGTTTGTGCCCTGCATCTTCTCTTTGATGTATGCCACAACTTCCTTGAGGTTAGATTCATATTCTTCGACAGAGTTGCCTTCATCTACGAGGTCAACATCGTGGAAACAGAAGTATTCAACGCCGAGTTTTTCCATGATCTCGAAGCCGGCGTCAACTTTGTTCTTAGCACGTTCTACAGCAGTTTCGCCTACGTTCCAAGGGAATTTCTTAGTGCCACCACCAAATTGGTCGCCACCTTCTGCACAAAGAGTGTGCCACCAAGCCATAGCGAACTTGAGCCATTCTTTCATTGGTTTGCCGAGGATGACTTTCTCAGCGTCATAGTAACGATAGGCGAGGGGATTGTAGCTTGAAGTGCCCTCGAACTTGATTTTCCCTATTTCGGGAAAGTATTCTTTCTGTGCCATTGTTGTGATAATATTTAGATTGTTTTGGTTATTTTTATAATTATTGGGCCATTAGGGGCATTAGGGCCGATAGGGGCTTTAGGGGCTTAAGGGCTCTTAGGGATTGATTTGGCTGAGCCTTTCCTTCCAAAGCTTGTAGGCTTCGAGATAGGGCTTACGGTCTGCCGGAGGATTGATTTCGGTGATCTTCTTCAGAGTGGCGAAAGCTTCGTTATTGTCTTTGTAGATGCCTGCTCCGATGCCTGCGCCTTTTGCTGCGCCTACACTTCCATCAGTTTCGTAGAGCTTGATGGTCGCCCCGCTTACAGCAGCGAGTGTCTCACGGAAGAGGGGACTTAGGAACATATTTGCATGGCCTGCATGGATGGTATCGACTTTAAGCCCCATCGCTTCAGTGATCTCGATACCGTACATGAATGAGAAAACGATGCCTTCCTGTGCAGCTCGCATCAGATGTGCCTTATTATGAATATTAAAGTTAATTCCGAAAATGGAGCAACCGATCTCTTTGTTTTGCAAGATACGCTCTGCACCGTTGCCGAACGGGATGATGCTGACACCTTCTGCGCCAACAGGAACTGATTCCGCCATGCGATTCATATCATCGTAGCTCATGCCCGGATCTGCAATGTTTCTCTTGATCCAGCTGTTTAGAATGCCGGTGCCATTAATACAGGTGAGGACGCCTACTCGCGGCTCTTCTGCTGTGTGATTTACGTGAGCAAAGCAATTTACCCTTGATTTGGGATCGCAGTCGATTTTGCCGTTTATTGCATATACCACGCCTGAAGTGCCTCCTGTAGCGGCGATTTCACCCGGGTTGAATACGTTGAGGCTAAGGGCATTGTTTGGTTGATCACCAGCACGGTAGGTGACGGGAGTGCCTGGCTCAAGACCAAGTTCTTTTGCAGGTTCGGGAAGAAGGCGACCTTGGATGCTGAAAGTGGGCTTCACTTCCGGAAGAATTTCCATATCGAAACCGAAATAGTCCATCAGGAACTTAGCGGGAGCATTTTCCTTGAAGTCCCAGAGGACATAGTTGGAGATGCCTTCGGGGGTAGTGCATATTTCGCCGGTCATCTTCATGGCGATGTAGTCGGCGGGAAGCATTATTTTATATATTTTCTCGAAAACCTCGGGTTCGTTTTCCTTGACCCAAGCGAGTTTAGCAGCTGTGAAATTGCCTGGTGAATTTAGGAGGTGGGTCAGGCATTGCTTTTCTACGAGTTCTTGGAAAGCTTTCAGCCCATAGGGTACGGCACGGGAGTCACACCAGATGATTGCCTCGCGAAGAAGATGTCTGTCTTTGTCGATGGA
>JAIDUH010000088.1 GCA_029060285.1 Muribaculaceae bacterium
TGAAGCAAATCCTTCCTCCGTTTGATGCAGACATTGCAAAACGCCTGAAGCAAACATTAGGGAAGAAGGGCATCAAGGTCATCACAGGGGCTGCCGCAAAGAAGATAGAGCAGAATGAAGACTACGAGGTGGTTGTGACATATGATGTCAAGGGCAAGGAGGAGACTGTAGCAAGTTCAGACCTTCTCATGGCTGTAGGCAGGGCCCCTCGTGTAGATGGCTTGAATCTTGAGGCTGCCGGCGTAGAGTATTCTCTTAAGGGAATTGTCGTAGATGATTGGATGCGCACGAATGTGCCGCATATCTTCGCTATCGGAGACGTCAATGCCAAGATGATGCTTGCCCATGTAGCAAGCTTCCAGGGTCTACATGCACTGAATGCTATCGATGGCAAAGAAGATAAAATTGACTTCGGCATCGTGCCGAGTGCTGTATTCGTGGTGCCGGAGTGCGGTATGGTAGGATTGACAGAGGAATCTTGTAAGGCGCAGGGAATTGAGATTCGTAAAGGCCAGAGTTTCTTCCGTGCAAATGGTAAGGCCCTTGCGATGGGAGAACCAGATGGTCTCTGTAAACTCATATTCCGTAAAGATGACGGCAAACTTATCGGAGCCCACATCATGGGCGTTGGAGCTGCCGACCTTGCACAGCAGTGTGCCGATCTAATGAATGCAGGGATGAATCTTGAAGGGATAGAAAATGTCATCTTCGGACATCCTACAGTTTCGGAAGTTATCCTAACGGCTTGCCATAACGCATGAAAAAAATAGCCGCCATTACAATGGTGCGTGACGATGATTTCTTTCTCCGTAAGTGGGTTGACTACTACGGGAAAGAAATCGGTCGCGACCATCTGTATATCCTGTTTGATGGCGAGGATCAGAAGGTCCCGGAATTCTGCAGTGACTTGCATACGTTTGTACATAAGCGTCTAAGCAAAGACATAATAGTCGGCGAACGCATGAGGATGGATCTTCTAAGCAATAAGGCTAAGGAGTTGTTTGAGAAAGAAGGTTATGAAATCGTAATCGGGGTGGATTGCGATGAATTCATAGTTGTGGATCCCAAGCTTAACAAAAGCCTTGCAGGATTTCTGTCGGAGCAGGAAATCGAGATCACTATTTCACCGCTTGGAATCGACCTGGGTCAGCATTTGGAAAAGGAATCGGAGATCGATCCTGACAAAAAATTCCTGCAACAAAGAAGTTTCGGATATCTTTCTTCCAGTTATACTAAAAGCTCGATCATAACAAAACCGGTGAGATGGGATATCGGGTTCTATTCTGTAAGAGGACATAACTTCCATATTGTAGATCATCTTTATCTTTTACATTTCGGTTGTCTTGACATGAAGAGGATGCGTGAGCGCTTCATGAACCCTGACCGTATCGGTGGCACATCGGCAAGCCATCTCAGCAAGCGGACCAAGACCATCAATGTAGTCACCAACCACGAGGCAAAAGATTTCGAAAAAGCTACAGCCACGGCAAGAAAGATACAGACGTGGATACGCAATTTCTATTCATGGAACAAACCATCCATGCTCGGCAGGATAATAGTGGTGCAGATACCAGAAAGATTTCGTGATATTCTGTAGATCATTGTATGGGAATCATACTGCCCAGTTTCAGGTTCCACTCTTCCGGGTACACTTTTCCGAAACCTGAGTTGTGGAAGAATGTGAGTTCTCCAAAATAGATATGGCCATCGACATCGTAGAAATCTACTCTTATATGAGGCATATCAGCGCATAATTTTGTTGCCAACTCCTTCATCTTCTCAAAACCAACCGGTTGCTTGGGGGGAACGTCTGAATTAGGGTCTTTCATTCTTATTGGCAGACGATTGTAGTCCATATCGAAGAAGTCAGTATGTGCATCTTCAGAAATATCCCTTGAGACATACATCATAAATGGTTTGCCATCAAAGCAAAAGAACTTATAGTCTTTCAGTTCAGGAGAATTGGGATCTTCAATGAGTTTCTCGGCGATTATTCTTGGCGGAATGTTTTTATACGGCCATTCCCGATAGTGCCTGAAGAAATGCTGTCGAAGGCCTCTTTTAAGTTTCTTACGCACCTTCTCCACGTCCATCTTAGATTTATCTTTGCAAATATACATTCCTTTGCCGGTGTTGTGGTTGCATTTGATCACAAATTTGTCAGGAAGCTTGTCGAAATCTATGTCTTCGGCTCGCTCCCATACTCCAAGTGTAGGTATTATATGCTCTTCTCCAATTACGGATGCCACATATTCTTTAGCCTTGACCTTGTCAGCCATCACCGTATATTGAGGTTTCCTATTGTGAATCTTGAGCCAGTTCAGTTTTTCATTGAATGTCTTGGGATTCTTCCAGTCCATCCAGAATCCCATTCGCACACGGAACAGCAGGGAAAGAAATAGTTTATCAGGTAATATCGGGCCTACAAAACGCACCATGACGTCTGCCCATCTATGCATTTTCTTTTTTAGATATGTCATTGTTTTGTTCTTTAAAGAGAAGTGAAAAGAGGCTATTGTAATATCTACGAAACCGATTTTTTACAAAATATAGATTGAGTAGAAAATCGGACACAAAATTAGTAAATAATTCTGTAATATTTTGCTGGGATGGGATTAATTTGTGAATTTTGTACTAATAAATCAAGCAATGAAGTTGTTTCGACTTATTTAAGAATATAAAAAATATCAAAATAATATGAACGACACAACAAAGCAAGAAATCGACAATATCGGCAACATTGATCTTGTGTATCTTTGGGTCAATGGCAACGATCCGATATGGCAGGCCAAGAAGCAGGCAGCTTTGGGCGATGCAGAGTCGAAATCAAGTGCCAACTGCGAAGGACGCTATGCCAATCATGACGAACTTTTGTTTAGCCTTAGGTCAATAGAAAAATATGCCCCATGGATTAACAGGATTTTCATAGTTACAGACAATCAGGTGCCGGAATGGCTTGATCGGGAGAATCCAAAAATCCGTATTGTAGACCATAAAGAAATTCTTCCTCAGGAATGTCTTCCATGTTTCAATTCTTCAGTGATAGAACACTTCTTAGCGGATATTCCGGGACTTAGCGAACATTTTCTTTTTTCCAACGATGACATGTATCTAAATAGGCCGACGAAGCCGGAAGACTTTTTCACGCCTGATGGCCTGCCGATAGTCAGATTGAAAAAACGTCATTTCAGAAAATTCTGGATATTCCTGAAGGAAAAGCTTCTTCATGCCCGTTCCGGACTATATAATCATAAGCTCGACCATAGCGCCGCTATGATAGAGCAAACATTCGGGAAATACTATCAAGGGAAACCTCATCACAATATAGACGCTTTCCTTGTGAGCCATTTCAAGAAGATCAGACACTTATATATGGATGAAATAAGTAAGATACTTAATCATCATAAGCGTGAATATAATGACATCCACCGAAGCATCTACAGCTATGGAGCTTTAGCGGACTCCATGGGAGTGCTGAAATATGTAGGAAAAGAAGAATCTATGAAGATCAGCCTTTATAATAAAAAAGCTTATACTAAACTTGATGATCTTTCTCCAATCTTTTTCTGCATGAACGATTCAGAACATTGTAAAGAAGAAGACAGGAAATATGCAGCTGACTTTCTTTCAAAACGTTTTCCGGAAAAATCCTCTTTTGAGCTTTGATCTTTATTAATGAAGTTGTTTAAACTTATTTACGAATTCAAAAAATCAATATAAAACACTAAAAATATGATTCTTTTTATTAATC
>JAIDUH010000089.1 GCA_029060285.1 Muribaculaceae bacterium
GAATGAATTCGCCAGGCAGGTGAATGGTTCGGACAAGACAACGTAATATCCAGATTCCTTATTGGTTCTTAGGTAAAAAGATGTTTCAGGTTCTATCTGTAGTGGCACTGAGGCCGTTAGCGGATACCGTTGCTATTGGTGGGTGGAGCGGGAGAGGAGGCCGACGAGCCAGAGGAGGACGATGGCGCCTACAACGGAAGTGATTAGGTTGCCGATGATGCCGGTTGTTGTGATGCCGAGGATGCCGAAGAGCCAGCCGCCGAGGACACCGCCGATGATGCCTACGATGAGGTTGACAATCCAGCCGAAGCCTCCGCCTCGCATAAGTTTTCCGGCTACAGCGCCGGATGCTATTCCGATAAGAATATACCAAATGAAGCTCATAGTGAAATTATTTTTATGATTAATGATGTCTTATTTTACTAATAGAACGTCATTGATAAGCGTTTTGTTTTTCAATTTCAAGCAACGCGAGCTTGATGTCGAGGCCTCCGGTATAGCCGCCTGTCTTACCGCCAGAGGCAACGACGCGGTGGCAGGGTATGAGAATAGGGAAAGGGTTGGCTCCGCAGGCGTTTGCCACCGCACGACACGCATCAGGGGAGCCTATACGACTGGCCAGTTCTTTGTAGGTAATCGTCTCTCCATATGGAATCCTGCGCATCTCATTCCATACTTTCATGCGGAATTCGGTGCCCTCCAAACGCAAAGGGATATTGAAAAGCTTACGATTGCCTTCCAGATACTCAGAAATCTGGGATATCGCCATCTCGATAATTCCATTTCTGGTCTCAATAGGAGAACTGTCGATGCAGTCAGTCACTGACAATATCCATTTGCATTGTGTAAGGGTATTCCCATCGGCAATCAGGAGCATTTTATGATTAAGGAAATCATACGTTTTTGCCGACATATGCAGGTCAATTGTAGGCATGGAGTGAAGGGAGGAGGTTAACACCAAAATAGGTCATGATCACTGAGGAGAAAGCGAGGATGAGGTAGATGCTGCAGAATAGGGGGAGTCTTTGCAGCTTGAAATATTTGTGGAGAGGAATCGAATATAGCAGCAACGTGACGAGCGACCACGTCTCTTTAGGGTCCCAAGCCCAATAGCGCCCCCAAGACACGTTTGCCCACATAGCTCCTGTAATTATCCCCATCCCGAGAAGGAAGACCCCCGGAGCAAGAAGCGTAAGAGCAAGCGATACAAGCTCTTTCCTTTGGGCAGGAAGCACAATGGCGCTTATAGCCACCGGTAAAGTGAATCCCAATATAGCGTATGAAAGCATCACGAGCGACACATGCACCGACAACCAAGGGGATGCTAAAACCGGCATAACAGGACTAAGGACAGGATCCTTCATGCCAAGTAATGCCACAAGCAGCAAAAATGAGGCGGATCCCATGCCGAGGGCCACCAGTAACCTTGACTCCTTACGCCACGCCATCACTCCTGACAACAAAATCATACATACCCCGACAAATTCCATTATATCCCCGGTATTCGTCAGAGGCACGGACCCGGATATATACCATAACCACGCATACGCTATCGTCCCTCCGAGCGCGATTGCCGCAATGAATGGAAATAAGCGTATGTTTATCTTAAAAAACAATGATAAAAGGATGAGTGCGACAGAGAGTATCGAGCATATGAAAACAATCCGCAGAGGATTGAGATGATAATAAAAGATCTCCGATTTAATCGAAAAATCTGATCGAAGCTTATCAGAATCAGGCATAAGCGGAGTGAAGAGCTCTCCTTTCCATAAATCTATAAGCAACGCTACTTTCTCATCGAGTGACAGTATGTCTTTGTCAAGGGGGCCGGAGCCTCCTTTATATAAACGCTGCGGAATATAATCCCCGCTTTCATCGTAAAGATTTGCAATTGCTGCATATTTGCCTTCAACGGAAAGGGCTTCTCTCAGAGCTTTGCTCTTGACTTTGATGAATGGAACTTTGCTCCACTCCTCTTTGTATTTGATCAGCGACGCAATGAAAGCCTCCGGTGAGAGACCAGACACACTTCCTTTCCCTGTCAGCTTATAAGTGAGGCGATCGGAAAATTTTGCAAAAGATACCGTCTCCCCGTTGAAAAGCACCTGACGGCTCGACAAGGAGTCTGCCATGTTCGTATCGACAGCCGGGATAGCTGAAGCATCCATCGTTGCCGGACAAAGGCATCCAAGCAATATGCAAGCCATAGATACTTTCTTTTTTAGCCGAGATCTCCAATAAATTCCCCATAGCCATACGACTCCGCTGATGGCAAAGAGCAGAAATCCGGTATAGGTGACGGCAATGCCTATAGGATCATAAGTCACGGTGAGCACCGTGCCACCGAAATCATCATACGACGTCTGATAGAAACGGTAGTCTCCCAACTTACCGATATGATTCATCGAGATGTGGATTGTATCGCCATTGGCAGTCTGTAGCTCCGACTTGAAATCCTTTGGGAAATTCATTCCCGGATAATATTCAGGGGCGAATGAAAGGAGGGTGACCGCAGATGGAAGTTTTTCCAACTTTCCATTTGCAGAAATAAAACTGTCAGTGGTCTGCGAAGGTAAAAGATGGAGCGTCCCATGGCGGGAGAAGAGAGAATTGCAGAAGCCCCCCGCTATCATGCAAAGAAAAGAAAAGTGCATGATTAAAGCGGTCAAATTTCGCCAGAGACGCCCCATTAACGTTGTGCGTTTTGCGTTGTATGTCTTGCGAGCGATAATAATTAAACTGAAAATCAGCGCCACAGCTATTGCTATCCAGAAGATATGCCATATAGCTGAAGAGTATATTTCTGCAGGCAACAGGGAAGAGAGTCCAATAAGCAGAGAAATGACTACAGCAGAGATAAATATTATGACCTCAGTACGCCGCATATTCAGGGTTATCAGCCTTTTTAATTGCCATACATTCAGTTTCGATCAACCAACCCGGACGGCAGACGGGAGCAAGGACTATCACTTTTGGCACTCCCGGATATCGCTCCTCCATCATCTTGCTAATGAGAGCATGGTCTGCTATGTCGCGGAGATAGACCGTCATATGGGCTACGTCTTCCCATCCGCAATTACCCTCTTCCAGAAGCACGCTTATATTCTCCAGCATCCTTAGCGCCTGGGCTTTGATATCGCCGGGAGCTACGATTTGCCCCTTGTTGTCGATGCTGGCGGTTCCGGAAATATAGACATGGCGGCGATCGGCATAGTCCACGGCAGTGGCTCGCTCGAAAGCCACGCCATATTCATATGTCGGATTGAGATGGGATTTCCCATAAATATATGTGATTTGCTTAGGAGTCACGCCTGTGTCGGCGAAAGCATTGAATGCCACAAGGCGTTTCGGTTCGGCACATTGTCCTTCGATTCCGGTAGATGCTATGAAATGAGACTCGTTTGTGAGCCCTTCGCGAGCAAATACACTGTTGCGTCCTTGCACTACCCCGGAATAGTTATTGTCAATGTCGCGCACGAAAAACCAGGTGCGAAGGCAATTGTCTTTCAGGGAGGCACCACGCAGTTTCAGTTCGTAGGCCAATCGTTCAAGGTATGCCACGGTCATTGAGAGGGAGTCGCCAGTCGACACGTAATAGCCATCTCCTACCCAGATGCGTCCTCGGCTGTCTTCCCAAAGCCCTCCGTCGCGGTCGGAGAAGTCTGCATCCTGCTCAAAGAAAACGAGAAGCGCAGCTTTGGTGCCGTCTAATGGAGACTGCCCGAGCAATGAAACAGCGCAATTGTCGTGATCGGGCAATAAGGGTCGTTGATTTGCCGGATCGCTGAGGAGCCAGCGTTTGAATACAGGTGTCATACCTGTATCACTCACCAATTTGCTTACGGCCTCACGGATGCTCCTTATTTGAGTCTTGGCATCATTCCCTGCAGAAGGGATGATATATGCGTGGGCTTCTTTCCGACCATTGTCGAAAAGAGCCACTTTGGCCTCAGCCCCGTCATATTTGAAATTTAGATATTTCATTTCTGTAATTGTCTACAAAAATAACCATTTTAATCGAGATATGCAAATAAATTGCGTTTTGCGTAGTGCGTTTTACGTTTTACGTTGTACGTTTTACGAAGGGGGCGTATAATCTTTTATAGATTATCGATCCAGTTGCGGATTAGATCAAGCTTTTCTTGGCGCACCACTTCCACTGAATGATCATAGTTCCAATCAGCCGAAATATCGGTGTCGAGAATCAGGAACAGCTCACTTTCGGCACTTTGTCCGGGTGTCACCCGGTCCATTCCGGGAATTTTGCGTGAAGGGACGGAGATCAAGTTGCTGAAACTGTTGCCCTCGAGAAGTTCGAGCCCTGCGGCAGCGTGTCCATTGCCTCCGTGGCATTGCACGCAAGTAGTGTTGAATATTTCTGTCTGGATTGCTCCGGACATAGACATATCCACCATCTCCGCACTTATCTGCAGGGTTGCCTGCGTGTTGTAGTCGGCGGAGATGAAGGTAGCAACGCGACGGCGCAGACGGTCGATGGCACAAAGTTCGATAGTGGTCACGTCTGCCGGAATTCCAGAGAGTGTCACATCGCATTTCCCATCGCTTGCCGAAAAGTCGATATTTTTGCTTATCAAGGCATAGTCGTTGCCGTCTTCAAACCCTGCCAAAGCGAGTGTGTAGCCCTGGCTCCAGGTGTCTGCACCTGTCACTGAGCCAGAAAAGTGGGCGGCGCCTCCTTCTTCTGTCTGCACAGTGTCGTCGTTGTAGATACGGCCTTCGTCGCAAGATGAGAGAGAGCCTACAAAGGCAGCTGCCAGGATGATGCAATTATAGAATTTCATAACTTCAAATTTTATAAGTCTAATTAGTCTAATTGGTCGGATTAGTCTAATTAGTCGGGTGGGTCTCATTAGACTAATTGGTCTAATTGGTCTAATTGGTCTCATTAGTCTCAATAGTCTAATTGGTCTAATTAGTCTAATTGGTCGGATTAGTCTAATTGGCCTAATTGGTTGGATAAGGCTTATTGGCGGATTAGAAGGAGTATTGTGCCATTATGGTCACAGAGCTTGTGGCAAGACCGAGATTGTCTTCGTCGCGGTCCATCTGTCGGGCATGTCCGGTGCGTCCTGTATACTGGTACATGGCCTGGAGCTTAAGGTTGATGCTGTCTATGAAATAGTTGGCTCCAATCGCAGGCATATTGAGAAAACCGCCCTTCTTGGTAGAGTTGCGTTCGAAGAAGTCGTAGCGGAGGCATCCCTGCAGTTTGTTTGTCAGGAAGTATCCAGCCTGGCCGTATCCTCCGAAATAATTATAGGAGGTGTCTATTTTCTGACGTTTGGTGAAGCCCACGTTCATGTAGTAGAATTCCGCCCCGAAATACCAGCGGTTTTTTATCCAAGACCATTCAAGGCCGAGACGTAAGTCGTTGGTGCTCTCGTTCTCGCTCTCTACATTAAGAGACCCGGACACACCGAGGAGCATCTTATTGCTGTTGAGCCGGCGTGGATCGCCTTGCGATGCGGGCATTACTCCGAAGGGTTGGTAAGTGAGTCTGGCTGCATATAGAAGCGATGGTATGTGCCAGTCGTCGCTTATGGTCTTGGTAGCTGTATTGACGCTTGCCCCTGTGCCGTTGAAAAGACCCACCTGATAACCAAACTTATCTTTCACCATACCGTGAACCTCTACACCGAGGTCGAATCCAGTACCGATATGCGGAGTGACCGCATTTAGGGAATAGGGGAGTATCACTGAAGCGGTCAGTGACGTAGGAAGCACAGGGAAAAGAGTCTCTCCGAGAGTTGTCAGATATGCATGAGAGAATGGAGTCTTGAATTTACCTATCCGCACACCGAACTCTTCAGAAGGACGCACGTCAGCCCAAGCCTGCTGGAGAAGACCGCCTCCGGATGCTGCCGCGTTTATGGAGAGGTTGAAGGTCACGATATTGAATGCCTTTCCGGTGAATCCGAGTACAGCATAAGGAATGCCGAAACCGGAATTTGCGACGTTGTCCTGATTGTAGGCAGGGTCGAGACCGGCATCGTCATAGTAATTGTAGTTGGCGGTGGTCTGCACCAAGAGGTATGGCTTGAAGAGGAAATCACCCTTCTTTGTGGTGAATGTGAATCCGCGGTGGTCCGCCAAAGATACGACACCGTTTTCTGTATCTGTGTCGTATTGAGCCATCGCAATAGGAGCAAAGGAGAGAGCGCATATAGCTGAAAGTATGATCTTTTTCATTGTATTTAGGGTTGTCGGGTTTTGGGGGGGATTGAGCATGATTAATCTTGATAGAGCGTGATTTATCATGATACATCATGATGTATGTGACTATGTTATAGTGACTGGAGGAACTTTATCACTGCTTCGCGGTCTTTGCGCGGCATATTCTTGAATTTGTTTTTTGAGGCCTCGCCTTCACCGCCGTGCCACATTATAGCCTCCGTGAAGTTGCGTGCGCGACCGTCGTGGAGGAAACAAGTGTGTCCGTTGACCTTCTCCTGCAGACCGACGCCCCAAAGAGGAGTGGTGCGCCATTC
>JAIDUH010000009.1 GCA_029060285.1 Muribaculaceae bacterium
ACCATGCAGGAGCGTGAGCATACCGCTCTTGAACTTGACAAGCTTAACCGCTGTAAGGCTTTCCTGAAGGCTAATGGCGTTTTTGACCAGGACAGTTTTGTTGAACTCACTAATGAAGATTGATATGGCAAGTAAGGCAATAAAATTTTTAGAGGCTAATGAGAGTGAAAGTCCATCGCGTTTTGTAGAGGAAACAGCATGGCGCAAAGAAAATGCAAGCTGGCTTCGTTGGTCGCGCCAACTTGCTGTGACCCTTATTGGCTATATGCAGGATAACGGCATGAAACGTGCTGACCTTGCCTCAAAACTCGGGGTCTCACCTCAATATGTCAGCAAACTACTCTCCGGCACGGAAAATCTTAGTTTTAAGAGCATAGCCAATATAGAAGATCGTTTGGGTATAAGTTGTCTTGTTATGGTAAACGCATGAAAAGGGTAAAGACTTCTCTACGTGAGCTATTAGGTGACATCACACCTGAAGAAAGGGCTGAGGCAAGGCTATCATTTCAGATTTCCAACCGTCTTGACTTTCTGATGCAGGAAAAAGGATTGTCAAAGAAGCAGCTAGCCGATGCCATAGGCAAACGCCCGAGTGAAATTACACGTTGGTTGAGTGGGGAACATAACTTCACTATCTCAACTCTGGCAATGCTATCCTCATTCTTCGGCCAGCCGATTATAACAGTAGGATAGTGAAGTGCAGTTATGAATACCACCTTCAATGAATATAAAGGCAGGCTTGATCTCTCAGCTCTTATTGACGGTTGCCGGGAGAAAGGAAGGTTGTATCATTACGCAAAGGGAGAGATATTCGTTCAATTGCATCATTTTAAACGGAACGGATTGATGATGGTGATCCGGATAAATACTGAATGTCTTGGCTGCATCATTTTGTAAGCTTTCCTTTTGAAGCTAAATAACTGATGAATGTTTGCCATTGGACTTTGTTCTTTTCGCGATTGCTCCTCACTCTTTCAGTATCAAGCCAATAAGGATAACAATCGTAGAGATAATAGCCGCCTAATTCAATTGATTCCTGATTGCCCCAGCACAGCACTATATCCTCAAATATCCGACTGTCTAATAGGGAAACGAAACTGCTGACTGTAAATAGCGTCTCGTCTCCCAAATGAAATTCTATTTCATGAAATGGTTCCAGACGCTTGTACAGAGGCTTCTCCATCTCCTTGAATTTGATTTCCCTTGTAGTGATGTTGAAACTGACTATATCATCTTCTGAGAATAATATCGTTTCACTCTCTGTTTCCGAACGCATATGATAGCCGCTGGCATAAAATATGTTTTCTCCTATCGGGCATATAGTATAAGGCTTCTCCGGTTCGTTGTTGTCACTGATGCAAGCTGTCATTGTTATGCCTACTATGGCGATCGCCATCAATTGGGTTAGAGGTTTCATATATAATGAATTTTACTTTTACTTAAATAGATAATTTCCCAGTTTAGTGGTGATTCCCAGAATTCATAAAAGTCATTGTCTGACCAATCTAATTTCTCTCCGTCTGACTTAAAAGTGGCACACGCGATACACGAGAAGTACTCATCGTAGACATAATATACAACTTCTCCTTTCCATTTTGCTTGAAATGCTGCCACGTCCCTTCCGTTGTCCGGCTTCAAATTGTGGATAAATTCAGTAAGCCACACAGGAATATCCTCTTTTTCAAAATTCTGTTTAGATGATTTCGCAATGGCTTCATGCAAAAAAGAAAGTGAGACAAGTTCGGGAGTGGTATATTCCGGATCTTCATTGCTACTGCATCCGGTTAATGCGGCTACCAGAATAAGCGCGAGGATTTTTGTAAATAAATTGATTCTCATAAGCTGATTGGTTTTAAGTGGTAATGCATAATTCACAATGCATAATTATTTGTCGCTGAATTTAAGTTAGAAAGCAGCCCTCTATTTATAGAGTTCTTGATATGCGGAAAAACTGCATGGATCACCAACATAATTTTATGCCTACCGGTATCGAAATGTCAAACTGATGCTCCGTACGATACGTCTCTATTCCTTGCCAGTTAGGAATATAATAGTTGAGGCTTGGCTCAAGGAATATATTGATGTGTGGCAAAATCTCATACTGCAGTCCTAATCCCACACCAAGCGACAACTGGCATGGAGCATGGATTCCGGTGGTGACATCTTGAGAGAGATTGGAGAAATCATAAGGATTGGTATATACGTACCGAGTCGTCAGCCGTGCACTTACCGGAAAGTCAAGCAAAATTCCACCTGATGCATAAATGCTCATGCGGTTGTTTTCGACCACACGGAAGTTGGCTTTGAGTGGTATGCCAAGGTAATTGATGCGCTGTGTGCGATTGATAAGGGTAAGCGTATTGGAAGTATTCTCATTGTTAATCTCAAAGTAAGACTTCATTCTTGTGAGACTCAACCCGGTCGTAAAAGACCAGAGACTGCTGATCTGTCGGTTGAGTAGCAACTGTAGGGTCAACGGTCTCTCATGTTTTGATTTCTCAGAGATGGGAGTGTTTGGAGTGTTCGAATTAATGAGAGCCATGTTTTGCATGTTAGATGCGGTCAAAGGGTCCATTAAATAAGCATTATTCATTACATAATCCATATATTCTCCCCAGTTGTAAATCTTTGTCGAGCGTGTGATGCCCTTGGAAAGAGAAGGAATGGTCATATAATCGTTGATCCGGGTATTTTCACCCTGAACGCTTCCGCTATATGCCAAGAACAGATTCCAGCCTTTATAATCTTTAATCTTTTTGCGTTGCAGGGCAATATTATTGTAGTGTGGAGTGTTTATCTTGAATATAGTTGATACAGTATCAATTGGTATCGGGTGAGCGGATACAGTGTCATTTTGCTCTTTGTTGAGGTTAATGGCAATATTTTCCTGTTGAGCAACCATTCTTGGCACACTGTCGGGAATCAGGTCGTCAGAAATCCTGACGCTTGACGATTTATTTTTGTCATAGGCAGCCAATTGTGAGGGAATTGACGGTAGATGAGCAATCGATGGTGTTGCCGGCTGAATGCTTGGGAATACATCGGTAGTTTTGGGTATTTCAGCAGTCTTTTTGTCTGTGACTCGCTGTTTATAATACAGAATAATCCCTGCTACCGGAATCAACAATGGAATCAAAAGCCATTGCCAATATTGCTTTATCATCTTACGCATCATTTTCTTAGCGCGCGCAAGTTGCGAGGAAGACGAATGAGGCTCTATGCCAAGCATCTCGGCAATCTCTTTATGTGACAAACCCTCAAATACGGAAAGACGGAAAACCTTACCATAGCCTTCAGGCAATCTGTCGACCATCTGCATCAGTTCCTCAAATGTTGCCTTCAGTTCGGTTGATTCATGTTCAGCAAATGTACTCAGTGCTTCCTCGTTTACTTCATCTTCCGAAACAGTCTTCAATGCCATCATGCGTTTACTATGCTTCAGGGCAACATTTCTGACGATTCCTGCCATCCACGCCTCTGCTTTTTCTTCGTTTCTCAGCCTGTCGAAAGAGGTAAAGATTACAATGAACGCATCATGCAATACATCGTCCACGGCATGCGAATCGGAGACATAGCGTTGGCATATGCCTCTCATTCGCTGAGCATATGTCTTATACAGAATTCCGAGGGCCTCCTTGTCCCCTTGCCTGCATTGTTCTATAAGCCGTTCGATTCCCATTATCTACTATTTCAACAATACGTCGAAAATAATTCTATATTAGATGTACAAAAAATGAAAAAAGACTGCATGGGGCACCTAAAAAATCAACCTATGTATATAAATCACCTTCCCATAGTATATTTTTCAGTTTTTTCCATACGATTTCTATAATTTGTGAGTAAATTTGCAAGACATAACAATTTTTTTCGCACTATGGACATAATTTTAAACATCAGACCTTAAAATACACACTTTTGTGTACATACTTTTAGAAAAATATGGATTAAATTTGCATCATAAACCTAAACAAAACAATATGAATATGAGACAGTGTATAGCTATACCCATAATACTTGTTATGATTATTTGTGCTTTTTTATTCCTGAACTCATGTGAAAAGCACGATGGCATTGGGTATTACTATTCAAAATGCGAAGCCGAACTTAACGGTCAATTTCTGATTGATCAGCCAAGATTTGATTGGGGCCTGGGTACAGGAAAAACACCTTTTTTGGCAGCTTCTGAATATAAGGCTAATTATGAAAGCAAATTAAGTACTGAGCGTGGAAACATGCCTCTTTATTATGTATATATCCATGTGTCAGTAGATCAACCCTGGGAATATCTTACTGAACCGCAAACAATAAAGTTCACCAAGATAGAGGGAATAGATGAAGAAAACAGTCCATGGGATTATCGAAGTTATTGTGATTAAAGAAAGACCTCGGTAGCATTCCCGAGGTCCTACTGTTTTATTGATAATCCAACCCGTCAAGGTACTTGTATCAGTTGAGAAATTATTAAAGTAACTTCATAAGGGTGTCGGAAATCTTCCAGATGGCCATTCCGGTGCTGACAGCCACGTTGAGGCTATGCTTTACTCCATGCATCGGTATCTCAAGGATGATGTCGGCCATATCCACTATCCTTTGGTCGACACCTGACACCTCATTGCCCACCACCAACAGATACTTCTTTCCTTCTTCTGGAGAGAACTCCATAAGGTCTATGCTGCCGTGAGCCTGCTCCAGCACACACACCGTCCAGCCATCAGCCTTCATATGTGTACATTCCTCTACAGCATCCTCCACATAGCGCCAGCTGACAGAGTCCTCAGCCCCAAGGGCAGTCTTGGAAATCTCCTTATGTGGGGGAATACCAGTGATACCTGCCATCACCACCTCCGCAACGAGAAACGCGTCGGAAGTGCGCAGAATAGAACCTACATTCTGCATCGAGCGCACGTTATCGAGAAGAATACAGAAAGGAAGCTTCTCCACCTCCCTGTATTCTTCCACGCTGCAGTTGGTCAGCTCTGCTATATTTTTCTTTTTCATTTTTCATAGAAAGTCCTTAAGGTCTTTAAAGTCTTTAAGGACCTTAAAGACCCTTTAAAATAATAATAATGCATTCATTCTTTAAGAAAGCTGTAGCATTCTCTCTATGGGTCTTATAGCTTTCTTCGCTACTTCGGGATCTACATTGATTTCCGGCTTTCCGTAGCGGAGGCAGTCGCGCAGTTTCTCGAGAGTGATCATCTTCATGTAGTCGCATTCATTGCACTGACATTCCGCATCATCTGCCGGAGCAGGGATGAAGGTCTTCTCCGGACATTCGCGCTGCATGTCGAAAAGTATGCCACTTTCTGTCACCACTATGTATTCTTTCGCTTCATCTTTACGGGCAAAGTCGAGAAGGGCGGCTGTGCTTCCCACCTTGTCGGCTATCAGCTGGAGCGGACGGCGACACTCTGGATGAACAAGCACCTTAGCACCGGGATGCTTCTTCTTGAGATCTGCTATTCCTTGCAGTGAGAAGCGGTCGTGGACATGGCAAGCACCGTTCCATAGCAGCATCTGTCGCCCTGTGACGCTATTTATATATTCGCCGAGATTATGGTCCGGACCGAATATTATCTTCTCATCGGCTGGAAGGGACTCCACTATCTTGCGGGCATTGCCGGAAGTGACAACTATGTCGGTAAGGGCTTTTACTGCTGCCGAAGTATTGACATAGCTTATCACTGTATGGTCGGGATGCTCCTTAACGAATTTCTCAAATTCTACAGGGTCGCAACTGTCGGCGAGCGAACACCCCGCCTTCGGATCAGGAATAAGCACCGTGCGGTCGGGACAAAGTATCTTTGCTGTCTCTCCCATGAAGTGGACACCACACATCACTATGACATCAGCATCTGTCTCGGCAGCCTTGCGGGCAAGCGCCAGAGAGTCGCCTATGAAGTCGGCTATCTCCTTTATTTCGTCGCGCTGATAATAGTGGGCCATTATCACGGCATTCTTTTCTTTCTTGAGGCGAGAAATCTCGTCAGCCAACTGCTGCTTTTGAGGAGTATCGAGGGCGGAAGTTTTCGACTTCATTTTTTATTTTTCTATGTTTTAAAAAATAAATTAAAAAAAATAAATCAACAACAAGAATAAAGGGTGTAGATAAATGATCATTACTTTTCTCTCCAAAATTTGGAAATATGAGTTATTGATCAATAATCGACGGTTATTTACAGGTTATCAAACCTCAACATCCCGATAAATCAGGTATATGCCGACTTTCTTGACATCCCTGTAGATAACTGCAAAGTTAATAAATTTTCAAATACATTGTGTAGAAAAAGGGGTAAATTTTGAAGAAAACATTATGGAAATAGTGTAGAAAGAATGCTGAAAAAAGTCTTCGGAAGTTGTAGCCTAAGGTTATCAACATATGGGGATATCTGGTTATCAACAGTTTTTCAATGCTTTTCTACAGGTTTTTGACACTTATCTACAGGTTTTCTACAGGCATAAATGAGGATTTAAGGGAATTTTTCAATGATAAAAAATAATGAAATTAGTTGGTGGTGTAGAAAATATTTTTTAACTTTGCGCCACGTTTTGGTTCGCGGCAACGCGATTAATAGGGAATCCGGTGAGAATCCGGGACAGACCCGCTACTGTAATTCCTACAAAACTCACCGACATAATGTCACTGTCAGTTTGACTGATGGGAAGGCGTCGGCGAGCAGGATAAGTCAGGAGACCTGCCAAGACAACATAATGTTTTGTAGTTTTCGGGTTATATTACCACAAAACAGCCGTTCGTCATCCCATCCCGGGATGTAGGAACAAGGTTTGCTGTGTAATATGCCTAATTATAAATTCTTGGCAGCAAACCAAAATGAAGCATCGTTCACTGTCAGTTCTACTTTTCTTAAGCTTCCTGCAAGTGCAGGGTGCTGATCCTTCGTATATACAACGTGCGGACACTATCGATGATTTTACCGAGGATGCTTTTGCTTTGGATGAGGTGAAGGTCTACGGTAAATCGGCTGCCAAGAAACTTGAGGAGGGTGCTTTTGCTGTCAATGCCGTAGAAATCACTCCTAACGTCAACAGGTCAGTCACACTCAATGACATCGTAGACCGCACGGCTGGAGTGAAGGTGCGCAGAGAAGGAGGAATGGGATCAGAATTCGATCTTACCATCAACGGCATGTCCGGCAACTCAATCCGATATTTCATCGACGGTGTTCCATTGGAAACGAAGGGTTCCGGACTTACATTAGACAATGTGCCTCTCAATACGGTAGAACGTGTTGAGCTATACAAAGGTGTGGTGCCTTCATATCTCAGCTCCGATGCATTGGGCGGTGCTGTCAATATCGTCACTAAAAAATCACGCCGTAACTTTTTAGACGCATCTTACAGCATAGGCTCATTCCATACCCATACCGGAGATATCACCGGACAATATTACATACCGGGTACGGCGATCGCGGTCCGACCGACATTAAGCATCAACTACTCCAAAAACGACTATATGATGAAAGGTGTGGAAGTATGGAGCGACGAGGAAGACAAGTATATCTTTACCAATAAAAAGCGATTCCATGACGATTATTTCTCTCTTTTCGGACAGATAGAAGCGGGAGTCAACAACACCCGATGGGCGGATATGTTTTTTGTCGGTATCTCCTACAATAAACTTGATAAGGATATCCAGACCGGTGCCATGCAGAACAAGGTTTATGGCGAGGCTTCACGCAATTCTCACTCATTTAATGTCTCAGCGCGGTATGCCAAGAACTGGGGGCATGTGTCTACCAGATTGAATCTCTCGCATACGTGGGATCACAGTGAGACCGTAGACACGGCATTCCGTAAGTATTCATGGGATGGAACATGGATGCCATCTTCGGGAAACGAACTCAACAACAAAGGAAAGACAATAAGGGTTTACCGACGTCCTCTGACAGTCGTGAATGCAGGAGTCGATTATAGCGTCAATGAGCATCATACCTTGGCGTTCAACTATATGCTCAACAGGCGCGGTAATGACAGATACGACAGGGCTGACAAATTCTTTGAACCTTCAAACGACGTTGTCACAAAACACGTCCTCTCCCTTACATATTCCCAGTCATTCTTTGATCAGAAATGGCAGACATCTTATTTTGTAAAGGACTACATAAATGCACTCTCAATCGAGCAGTCTGATGACTTTACCATCACGGGCTCTGATCAAATCGACAAAAAGAATTGTAAAAGTTATTGGGGTGCAGGGATTGGAACCAGATATACAATATGGGAACAGTTGGCGGTCAAAGGGTCGTATGAACATAGCGTGAGGCTTCCTCTGTCTCGGGAACTGCTCGGAAACGGAACCACAGTCTATGCCAACTTAGCTTTGAACCCGGAGACGAGCAACAATTATAATAT
>JAIDUH010000090.1:0-6062 GCA_029060285.1 Muribaculaceae bacterium
GCTGTAATGATGCGGTGTCAATCATTAGGATTATCCTGAGACAAACCTTTCTAAGCCCAATATTAGTCTTCATATCAGTAATATATTTAAAGATAATGAATTAGAACGAAATTCAGGTATTAAGTATTACTTAACAACTGAATCCGTCGAATTTTGTCACCTTTAGATAAATGGAAGTCCTATTAGATATAATTCGGCATATAATAGTAATTTAGATTCCAATTCAGTTGTCAAATAATATTTGACAGCTATTCCGAATGCTTGTTTTCCCTATATTCATAATAAAAACTTCGATCATTGCTGTAACAAAAATCCATAAAAATCTTGCATCATACAAAAATAAATTATAATTTTGCATATGCAGACCGTCTCGCAGAAGCCCCGGTCTGGGGTCAAAGCGGGAGGGACTGCCTCGATACTAATATATAGGATCGAGTTAGACATAATAGAAAGCGTTTATCCGCGCTGATTCTTGACTGGTTGAAATTTCTCGCAAACTTTTCTTATCTATGTCAAGGATTGTGCAACGGTAGGCGCCCATGTGGATATGCTACATCTGTCATCAGCTTTGTCATCCGTGAGTATGGCAGGCTTGATGCTATAGTTGCATATACAGGCGTGGGCTTCTGCGTTGCCGTCCGACATAGATAGGGCAATGCGAGAAGCCTCAACCAGTAGGACGGCAACTGATACAGATTCCTACGCTTTTTTCATTTTCCAACCTAACGCCAACGAGGGGAAGACCGCGGCATTTGAACGTTTATGAGGAAAAAAAACCTACTGCAATTTAAGAACGATCTCATAGAAAAGTTCGAAATTATTCCTGATACATTTAAGTGTTATACCCTGGATTCTAATCCATCTATTAGGGTTCTTCTATTCGGGAAAAAGGATTGGGAATGCCATATAGGATTACTAATCAATGGTAACTTCTATGTGTTGGGAGGAGACTCATTCATCAAGGCCGATGTAAAAACTTTGTATATAAGTCTAGCGCATTGTCTTCCAGAAGACGAGCGGAAACTGAAGGTTAGTGAGAGTACCCTCTTTAGTAGGGAGGAACAGCAACAAATCATGGACAAACTAACTGAAATCTTTAAATAATAATGAAGCAAATCATCCAAAATATATGGATGGTCATAGTAGTGCTATGCACATCCTTTTCTGCCTATGCCTACGATTTCGAGATAGACGGAATCAGATATGATATTACTTCCTTTACAGATTTAACGGTCACTGCTTCTTCATTATCAGAAGCATTAGAAGGTGCTTTAAACATTCCTTCCTTCGTGGAATTCAATGGGAAAAAATTATGTGTTAATAAACTGGGGGAATATTTTGCTGCAAATAATAACAGAATATCTAGTGTAATTGTAGGAGACTCTATTACCTCTATCGAATCTTTCGCTTTCTTTAATTGTCCTGAAATTGCCTCGATTATTCTAAAAGGAGTTAAAACTATTGGTCCGGAAAGTTTTAAGCAATGTATAATGCTTTCCAAAATAGAACTATCGGCTGATCTTACTTCTATAGGTGAGGGTGCTTTTGAAAAATGTGAATCACTTAAAGAATTGTTTCTGCCCGATCTAATAACAGTAATTGGAGCAAATACATTTAGGGGATGTTCGTTGTTGGATAATATATCCTTGACTAAAATTGAACAAATCCGTGAAAATGCGTTCTCAGACTGTTCATCATTGAAAAATCTCGTTTTATCTGATAATTTAACATATATCGGATCGAATGCATTTTCAGGAACGGAGTTTGATACATTTATAATTCCTAATTGTGTAACAGAATTAGGTACAAGTATTTTGTCAAATTGTAAGAATCTAAAAAGTCTTACTGTTGGAAGTGGTCTATCAGTATTATCCTCCAATCCTGTTATTGATTGTCCAAATATTAACGAACTTATATTTAACGATTCTGATAACCCATTGTATATTGACTTTGGTGGTGAGATTATAGAATCCTTTTATTTTAGAAATTCTTACAATGATGTACGAGTCAATATCTATTCGGGTGCCTTCGACAAAATAAAGATTGATAAATTATACTTAGGCCGCAATATCTATCCAAAGGATAATTTTGATTGGCGAGGGAACGGAGATATAAATTTGAATCCTTTTACGGGTAATAAATACATAACCAAAGTAGTTATTGGTAAAAAAGTAACAGACTTATCAGTTAAAGACGTAAAAGTAAAAAAAGACTCCGGCCTTGTACTTTACAATAATTCTTTTGGATATTTCGAAGCGTGTGATTCCATACAAAATGTTGAAATCATCGGTAATCTTAATTGTATTAGCAATCGAATGTTTTATGGAACAAAAATAAGTCAAATTTTTACTCCAAATACAATTTCATCAATTGGATCCTTCGCATTTTCCAATTGTGCATATTTAAAAGAAATTTCAATCGGTAAGAAATGTAAAACTATTGGGCAAGATGCGTTTTCAGGTGATGAAGCACTGACCACTATAAATCTATTTTGCTTAGAGCCTCCAGAATATTTGACTGGATTTGAGAATTCGGAGTATATCAACATTAACGTTAATATACCACCAAACATAATTGATATTTATAAGAAATCAGAGCCTTGGTGCAATTTCTGGAATATGCAAGAAGATGAAAATCTTCTTACCGAGTTTATATTTGAGCCATTCAAATTTGAGCTTATTAATAACGCTGATATTGAATTGGTTGGTTTTACTGACTTAGAATTGAAGCGAATAGATATACCTTCTATCATAAATTATAATAATAAAGATTATGTTGTAACAAATCTTTCATTTCAAGGAACGATTTTAAAAAATTGTAACGAAGTTATTATACCAAATACTGCTAGTACGATATCTGATTCCATGTTTAAAGATTGGGAGAATTTGGAAAAGATTGATTTGGGACAAATACAATCAATTCCAAATAATTGTTTCCGTAATTGCGTATCTCTTAAGAATATTACTATACCAAGAAGTTGTATTTCAATTGGTAATGATGTATTTAATGGCTGTGATCAACTTACAACTTTATGTTTTGAGTATTCTGAAAAACCTTTAGTTATCGGTAATTATACACACGCTAATTTGTCGTCTTCAATTACTCCTTTTCCAAACGCATCAAACGTAGATGAAAGAAGAACTGGATTTCGTAATGGTTATTATGACGGCCTATTCTATGGACTGCCTATTGAAGAGATAATGATAAATCGAGATATAGAATTACCAATATATTACAAGCGGACCATAGGAAATTCTTCATCGGATTACACCACTGTTTATAATGACATTATTTACTATCCTCCATTCTACGGACTGGATAATCTCAAGTATATTGAGATTGGAGAAAATGTGTCCGCAATTTGTAAGAATCAGATTGAAGCAGTGATGAATGCCGTTCCGACCACTGTAGATTACAAAAATTTTAGCAATTGTAACAACATTAAAGTTGTGGTATCTAAGAATCCTTCTGCACCTATCGGCGGTGGCTTTACACAGACTGTCTATGAGAATGCCACATTATTCTTGCCAAAGGGTGGCACATCAAAATATTCCGAAGATAATTACTGGAAAAAATTCGTTCATGTTATAGAAGGGAATTACATACCCGTTGAATCATTCAAGTTTGAACAAGAGTTGGTTGAACTTTCAGTTGGTGAAGTTCTTCAGCTCACAGTTTTGTTTGAGCCCGAAAATGCTACTCCTTACGAGATAAAATGGAAATCTTCTAATGAAAAGGTTGTTGCCGTTTCGGATTCAGGTTTGATATCTGGAATTTCCGAGGGTTCTGCTACTATAACAGCAGCCATGGGTGATTTCACTGCAACTTGTGAAGTCTCTGTTTATACTCCCACTATAGTAGCAAAACAAGTAGTCTTGAATATTGATAAAGTCGAACTTAAAATAGGAGAAACGGTTCTACTTGAAGCTACGGTTTTGCCCGAAGATACGACAGATAAGACATTGGGATGGAAGTCTTCCAATGAAGAGGTTGCTATTGTAGATGAATCCGGACTTGTGACTGCCATTGGCGAGGGAAAAGCTATAATTGCAGTAACTTGTGGAGAAGCGAGTGCTCAATGTGAGATAATCGTCTTAGAGGAAGAGGAAGTTGAAGTTGAAAGCATCTTTCTACAACCTTACCGTTGGAATTTTAATATAGGTGATACCAATAGGATCTATGCGATAGTGATTCCGGAGAAAGCTTCCAACAAGGCTTTGACATGGTTATCGAGTGACGAGTCTGTGGCTATTATAGATGAGAATGGGAATGTGACATTCGTTGGTGTGGGAAAGGTCACTATTACGGCTTTATGTGGTGATTTATCCGCAGAGTGTACACTGAAGTGCTATCCACAGATAGGTGATGCCAATTGGAGCGGAAGCATTAACGTTGCTGATGCCGTAGACATCTCCAATTATGTGGTGAAGAAGAAGTCAGTGCCTGAGTGCTGGGACGAAGACGAGTGGATAGAATTCTATACTGTCGGTGCTAACGTTAACGGTAGTAAGAACGGAACCATAACTTTCGCAGATGCATTCGCAACAGTAGAACTTAGTCTCACACAGTCTGCCTTTAATCCAGCACAAGACCGTATTGTCAGAGCTTATAGCGGTGATGTTGAGTCATCGGATGCGCTTGTGTTCACAACCTTGTCAGAAACCATTGACGGAAAGGCCTTAGTGCCAGTCAATCTCGATAATTCCGTTGAATATGTGGCTCTTCAGGCAGATTTCTTAGTTCCTAAGGATGCTGACGTTGAAATAAGAACAGGCAAGCGGGCGGAAGAGCATTATCTGGAGACAATGAGACTTGAGGATCAGCGCCTACGTGTGGTACTCTTTAATCTCGGGAACAAGGCTTTTGCTGAAAGCAACGAACCAATTCTTGAGATTGTCGTTGATTCGAAGTTCTTGGATATTGATGATCTGACGCTTTCTAATATACTTGCGGCTGACGCTGACGCCAACGAATACATTCTTGATTCAAGAATGTGTGAACTGACAAGTGTGGAAGGAGTTTCCAATGATTCTATCCGGATCGAGAAGATTTCCGATGGTGTACAAGTTTACAATGCTAACGGTAAAAAAATTGAAATCTGCACAATAGAAGGACAGACAGTCAGGTCTTTCGTGGCTAAGGAAACTGTTGAAACAATAATTATATCATCCGGTCTATATATTGTCAAGGCAGGTGATAAGACCATTAAAGTAGTATTGTGATATGGGTAAGAAATATATAATAGTAATGCTTATGCTTCTGATGCTTGCTTCTTCTTTCGGGGCAGCAGCTGATAGATTTTACATTGAACCAGTTGACATGGAACTTGGCAAGACGTCAACTCTTCGATTTGTCCTTGAAAATACTCAAGATTACTATGGCTTTCAGGCTGAAGTAAAACTTCCCAAAGGGCTTGAGGCTATGAAAGGAAGTGATGGAGAAGTCGACATCACGTTGTCTTCTCGTGCCGACGACGGAGATTTCAAGGTGAACAGCAATCTGATTACTGACAGATCCTTGATTATGGGTGCATTTTCCGCCAACCATAAACCTTTTGCCGGAGACAATGGGGTGCTTGTCTATCTCAATGTTTCAGTAGCGGAGGATTTTGCAGGAGGATTCGTCGAGGTTTCAAATATAATGTTTATTGACAACGAAGCCATGGATGTTGAGTTTGAGTTCACATTCGCATCGATTGGCGTTACGGTCACCGGTATTGATTTTAGAGAAACGGAACTTAGCCTGATAGAGGATGAGACCGCTACCCTGACAGCTACAGTCGTTCCTGAGAATGCAACAGACAAGTCTTTGACCTGGGCTTCATCCGATGAGTCCATAGCTACTGTATCTGATGAAGGTGTCATTACTGCTGTCAAGGCTGGAACC
Organism: Muribaculaceae bacterium; assembly: GCA_029060285.1. Taxonomy (GTDB): domain Bacteria; phylum Bacteroidota; class Bacteroidia; order Bacteroidales; family Muribaculaceae; genus Lepagella. The sequence goes on from JAIDUH010000090.1 coordinate 5,887, forward strand.
GCTACCATAACGGCTACAACCGCTAATGGCAAGACGGCATCCTGCGTAGTTACTGTGGCTACCAAGGTTATCGAAGTCACCGATATCACTCTTGACAAGACGGAACTTAGCCTGATAGAGGATGAGACCGCTACCCTGACAGCTACAGTCGTTCCTGAGAATGCAACTGATAAGTC
>JAIDUH010000090.1:6162-9201 GCA_029060285.1 Muribaculaceae bacterium
ACGGAACTTAGCCTGATAGAGGATGAGACCGCTACCCTGACAGCTACAGTCGTTCCTGAGAATGCAACTGATAAGTCTATGACCTGGACTTCAAGCGACACGACCATAGTCACAGTCGACGCCAATGGAAATGTTACTGCAGTGAAGGCCGGGACTGCGACAATTACAGCTACTTCCTCCAACGAGAAGGTAGCCACCTGCTCAGTGACTGTCTCCACCAAGATTATCGAGGCGACTGGAATCACACTTAACGAAACCTCTGTTGAACTTAAGGTCGGTGAATATGTCGAGTTAGTAGCAACTGTTGAGCCAGCCAACACCACCGACAAGACTCTTGAATGGATATCTTCGAATGAGACAGTAGCCATTGTAGACTCGGAAGGCAATGTTAAGGCGGTGGGAATAGGAACGGTGACCATCCGGGCAACAAGCGAGGTTACCCCTGAGGTCTATGCAGAATGCACCGTGATTGTGAAGCCGATAGCGGTAGCTTCGATCACTCTTGACAGGACAGAATGGTCAGGCCATGCCGGTGAGGAATTTACGATCATCACTACAGTATTACCAGAGGATGCGACCGACAAAAAACTTGAATGGACATCTTCCGATGAGACGGTGGCTTCTGTAGACTCGGAAGGCAATGTGAAAGCAATCGGCATCGGAATGGCGACTATCCGGGTAGCCAGCAAGACTACTCCCGATGTCTATGCAGAATGTTCCGTAACAGTGAAACCGATAGCGGTAGCTTCGATCACTCTTGACAGGACAGAATGGTCAGGCCATGTCGGAGATGAATTTACGATCAGCGCCACGGTATTTCCAGAGAACGCTACAGACAAGACTCTTGAATGGACATCATCGGATGAGACAGTAGCCATAGTGGACTCAGAAGGTAATGTTAAGGCTGTGGGAATTGGAACGGCTACCATCCGGGTAGCAAGCAAGGCTACTTCCGATGTCTATGCAGAATGCTCCGTAGCTGTGGAGCCGATAGCGGTAGCTTCGATCACTCTTGACAGGACAGAATGGATGGGTCATGTCGGAGAGGAATTCACGATCATCACTACAGTATTACCAGAGGATGCGACAGACAAAAAACTTGAGTGGACATCTTCCGATGAGACGGTGGCTTCTGTAGACTCAGAAGGCAATGTGAAAGCAATAGGCATCGGAACTGCGACTATCCGGATTGCAAGCAAGGGTGCCCCTGAGGTCTATGCAGAATGCTCCGTAGCTGTGGAGTCGATAGCGGTAGCTTCGATCACTCTTGACAGGACAGAATGGTCAGGCCATGCCGGTGAGGAATTTACGATCATCACTACAGTATTACCAGAGGATGCGACCGACAAAAAACTTGAATGGACATCTTCCGATGAGACGGTGGCTTCTGTAGACTCGGAAGGCAATGTGAAAGCAATCGGCATCGGAATGGCGACTATCCGGGTAGCCAGCAAGACTACTCCCGATGTCTATGCAGAATGTTCCGTAACAGTGAAACCGATAGCGGTAGCTTCGATCACTCTTGACAGGACAGAATGGTCAGGCCATGTCGGAGATGAATTTACGATCAGCGCCACGGTATTTCCAGAGAACGCTACAGACAAGACTCTTGAATGGACATCATCGGATGAGACAGTAGCCATAGTGGACTCAGAAGGTAATGTTAAGGCTGTGGGAATTGGAACGGCTACCATCCGGGTAGCAAGCAAGGCTACTTCCGATGTCTATGCAGAATGCTCCGTAGCTGTGGAGCCGATAGCGGTAGCTTCGATCACTCTTGACAGGACAGAATGGTCAGGCCATGCCGGTGAGGAATTTACGATAAATGCCACGGTATTCCCAGAGGATGCAACCGACAAGACTCTTGAATGGACATCCTCGGATGAGTCGGTCGCCACTGTTGATTCTGAAGGCAACGTTAAAGCAGTGGGAATCGGAACGGCGACCATCCGTGTTGCAAGCAATGCTAATCCTGAGATCTATGCAGAATGCTCCGTAACAGTGGAGCCAATAGCGGTAACTTCGATCACTCTTGACAGGTCAGAATGGTCATGCCATGTCGGAGAGGAACTTACGATAAATGCCACGGTATTGCCAGAGGATGCGACCGACAAGTCAGTAATCTGGACTTCAAGTAATAATGCCGTAGCAACCGTTGATTTCGAAGGTAATGTGACAGCTGTAGCTTTGGGCGAAGCCGACATCACCATTACAGCTTACGATGGCTCCGGCGTTAGAGCGACATGTCACGTGACTGTCTTACCGGTACTTGTTGAAGCAATCATATTGACTCCCGACAATTGGAGTGGTGAGGAGGGTATGACTTTCCAGATAGAGGCTTCTGTGCTTCCCGACAATGCTACGGATAAAAAGCTCAAATGGACCTCCAGTGACAAGGCTATCGCCATCGTTGATGAAGATGGATTAGTTGCGGTACTCAAGGAAGGTACCTGTTTGATCTCCGCTACAGCCACTGATGGTTCCGGAATCTATGCAGAATGTATAATTACGAGCTCAGCCGGAATAGATGAAATCTTTAATGATGGTGAAACGTCGTGGAATGTTTTTGACATTAATGGCGCTCTTTTGAAAAAAAATTGTGATAAAGATGATCTAAAGCTACTTAGTTCAGGAATATATATTCTGCAGAGTGGGAATAAGATAATTAAAATTATCATCCGATAATTTTTTTAGTATTCGTAAGAGGGTATTTATAAAGTTAAATACCCTCTTACAATATTTATCAAGAGTTGAATTAAGAGTATTTCTACATGTGCGGTTTATTGCTTTGAGATTTGATAATATCATATTGGACAGAGTTACATTATTTGAAATAATAATAATCGAACGAAAACGGGGTGACAAAATCGCCGACTGTATAGACATACAGTACGAGATAGAGCCGGTTGCCTTCGATGATATGGCAAACCGTGCTCCTGCCGAGTCGAGCGCGGCAATACGCGAGCGCGTCATCAAGGCGCGCACCATCCAGAATCTCCGATTCAAGGCAGAGAAAGGTATCTACTGCAATGCGCAGAT
>JAIDUH010000091.1 GCA_029060285.1 Muribaculaceae bacterium
AATTAATACTTTTGTTACACCTCCTTAATTACTATCAAAAATGATTACGTTTTTTAAAATATTACTCGTAGTTGTTCTCTTAATCGCTATGGTTATGGTTTTGCTGATGATCGGACACATGGCACATCCCCAAGTTTCCTCTTCAAAAGAAGATCGCGATCGACTGCTCCACGATGTCGAGACCCGAGACAGAGTCATTACCTCAAACAGCATTTTTCATCAATTCTTCGCCCGCCCTGAGAAAAGACACGGCAAATAATCTCTGATTTTACTCACTCATCATCCTTAATATTCGAAATGTCCTCGATATCATCTTCAAGCTCATCTTCTAAATTAGTGAAAATGATATTTCCGGATTTTGTAGAATTCACCTCACCATCAATTTTTATGTTCAGCACCTTCTTTTTGGTTGCTTCAACCGTAAATGTATGATCGAATGTCTCCGGATCTCCATTTCCTTTATACCAGGTAAACCTTAACTTAAATTCATGAGTATTATCATTAAAGTTGCTCAATGAATATATTCCTTCCCAAGTTTTTGATTGTTCGTCACTTGAACTTAGTCTCAAATTTGCCGGGAACACCAGACGGTATTTAGGATCTGTCGTGTTTCCAATATTAGTGATGTCCCTAACACTCAAACTTGTGTTATCCGGAATGCTTTCCAACACCAATTTTAGGCCAAAACACTTATACTCCATTTTTATTTCTATGTTTTCAAAAGCTGAAGGGTCAAATGAACCAATGGAGCCATAATATCTCTTAACTCTGGGGAAACTGACATCGCCATAACGAGAAGACAAATCGCTTCCAGCATCCACCATTGCAATTCCTGATTTTAACTGCCTAAAATAAAATCGTTCCTTAGATTCCTTTTCATATGTGTATATAAAGCTACCAATGTCTTTTTTATAAAAGTCACTTAATCCATTGGAAGTTTGAAATGGCTGTCCGTATCGACCTTCGTTTTCCCACAATTTATCTTCTCTCTCTATAAGAATTGAGGCTTCAAATCTATAAGTATATCCGGTTATAAGGTCGATTTTTATTCCTGATGTATTTTTAAAGAGACCGTAAGCATAATTTTCCTCTTCTGCATTGTCAACATCCTTCTTAGTATAAAAAACATTAATGCCTACGAAGGTTTCTCCATCTTCAGCACGGAGCAAAGGCTCTTCTGATTCTGAGATGTAGTCTCCGCCAAATGACATACGGACAGTCTTTAGCATGGGTTTGTTTTTCTGGTTGCTGTTGCGGTTATGCCCGGCTTCCAATGGATCAAGATCATTCTTGCATGATGATATTCCTGATAGCATCAACAGAACAAGAAGACTGTTTAATAATTTTTTCATGATATTTTAGATTAGTCAGTGTTAAGTTAGAAAATTTAGCTATACATCCTTTAGTCTTTTAATGGCAGCATTCAAATCGTCACTTCCAAATACATAGCTGCCCGCGACAAGCATATCAGCACCACATGCAGCAAGTTCCGCTCCCGTTTTTTCATTTACCCCTCCATCTATCTCTATTATGGCTTTCGAACCGCACCTTTCCCTTAATTCTATGAGCTTGGTTATCTTCTCAAGAGTATGCCTGATGAACGGCTGACCACCGAACCCCGGCTCTACCGACATCAACAACACCAAATCAAGTTCTGAAATAATGTCTTCAAGGGTCGATACAGGGGTAGCCGGATTTAAAGTCACTCCAGCCTTCATCCCTGCCTCATGGATATGCTGGACAGTGCTGTAAAGATGAAGACAAGCCTCCTGATGGACATTCATGATCGCTGCCCCTAAATCTCTAACTTTCGATATCCATTTTTCAGGCTCGACAGTCATCATATGCACATCAAGCGGCTTTTGGCAAGCCTTCGCAACACCCCGAAGAACCGGAAATCCGAACGAAATATTGGGCACAAACACACCATCCATCACATCAAGATGAAGGAAATCCGCTTCAGATGCATTGATCTTTTCTATTTCTTTGCCGAGATTTAAAAAATCTGCGGCAAGCAGTGAAGGTGCTATCTTCATATCGTCGATTTATTTCTTGGGTTCGTAGTTTTTTTTCTTGAATGCGTTGTAGAGAATATAAAGTATGCAAACCGCAAAAAGAGCATATCCGGCATATGTCAGATAACTGTTGTATTGCTCTACTTTCTCAAACAATTCGTCGGGCGACACATGCAGTGACAGCCAATATCCAAGCCCTGCAAGAATTGCGTTCCATACCAAAGCACCAAGGAAAGTGAAAAATGCAAAGATACCGATATTCATTTTAGAAAGACCTGCCGGAATTGATATCAATTGCCTTATAGCCGGAATCAGACGCCCTATAAATGTTGATATTGCTCCATGCTTGTCGAAATAAGCTTCTGCTTTATTCACTTTCTCCCTATCGATAAGACAGGCATGGCCGAACTTGCTGTCGGCAAATGCATATACTATCGGACGCCCCACCCATAATGACAAAAAATAATTAACGAAAGCCCCGCAAAGCGCTCCCAGGGTGGCAACTATGACCACGACAAGTATATTCATATCCCCTCCCACTCCTGTATTAGTGCATGCCAGATAGGCTGCAGGTGGCACCACGACCTCACTCGGAAACGGAATAAAGGAACTCTCAATAGTCATAAAGAGAAACACAAACAGGTAGTTTGCATTCTCTACAAACCACTGGAAAAACTGCGATGCGTCAAAAAGACTTGCGAGTATCATGTTATATTCAGGTCATTATTGTAAATACAAAAAGCAATATTTGGCTGCCGAGGGCAAGACATCTGCAAATTTAGCAATTTTATTCCATTTCTACAATAAATTGGAAAATATTTTTTCACTTATTCTTCATCTTGCGTCCTTGAAGCTCTCCTTTGATTCCCTTATCCAACCTCTGACAGACTCTACAAACTCATCATCCGGCATATCATAAGGGAGCCATCGTATCGGTATGCCCCTTTTTTCCATTCCTCGAAACCAGGTCATCTGTCGCTTGGCAAACTGATGAATTGCAATTTCAAGTTGATCACGCATCTCTTTGAGACTCAGATTTCCTATCACATGCAATGTGACAAATTTATATTCAAGACCGTAGTATATCAGATCTTCAGGTTTTACACCGTTTGATAACAGCCTCTTTATTTCCTCTATCATCCCCTCTTCAATCCTCGCATCAAGCCGCCGGCTGATCCTCTCACGCCGAGACTCACGCGATATATCTATGCCTATCACAATACTATCCAAAGGTCGGGCAGTAGATCTGTCAGCGGCCAGTGCCTCGTCCGGATGCTCTGAATAATACTGTTGTATTTCGATTGCCCTCAGAGCCCGCTCTCGGGTATCGACGTCGGTAGAATTATGGAGCGTCTTATATGACTTAAGAATCTCGGTGAGCTCTTCCAGATTTTTTCCCGACAATGAAACACGAAGCTTATCATTTCTTTCCACCTCCGGCATTATTAGCCCTGACAATGCGGCTTCCACATACATTCCGGTTCCTCCGCAAAGCACCGGCAACTTTCCTCTTGATATTATATCTTCCTTAGCTTTGCGAAAATCTGACAAATATCTATGAAGGTTATATTTTTCTCCAGCCGGAACAATATCAATAAGGTGATGTCTCACATCGCCATACTCGTCAAGGTCCTTACCCGTCCCGATATCCATGCCCCGATACACCTGACGACTGTCGCCACTGATGATCTCACCATCAAATGCAGATGCAAGCGCTACAGCCCGACGTGTCTTTCCGCTTGCTGTAGGACCTACCACCGCTATAATCTCCGGCATAAGAATTTGCTCCATGTCAATATCAAGATCAGGATTCAATAATGGGGTTATTTATGGTAAGAACTATGACTTTTCTTTCCTGAAGCCTCGCGCAGGAATTTCTTCAGTTTGTAGAATTTTATGTCGCTGTTGAAATCTGCAATCTGTATCCACTTGTCGTCTTGCAAATCAAGCTTCGACTTCCTGACATCGGCAAGAGTCAAATTGCCCTTATAAGACTTAATTCGATTCTTACGGAAACCTTCCTCATCAAACATCCGCTCGGTCAAAATGATCGTGGAAAGACGCGAAAGGTCGTTCACTGCATTTGTAGCCATATCAAATGGCTTAGTATTATAGATTTGCTTTATTTCATCAAATTGCACCCACTCTCCTTCTTCTCCCATATCGGAATAATCGGATATGTCGCCGTCAAGAAAATAGAAATATCTTAAAAGAGAATGCTTATCAATGCCTGAAAGATGACGTCCAAAGAAAAATCTTAACTCTCCATCTTTCTTCCCCGTCATACGCTCCACAATTGTCTTCACTTCAGAAGTAGGAATACCATTTACCGTACGCTTAGTGATAAACGGGGTGTCAATGACTCCTTCTTTATGATTAAGACGGTCTACGGAATTTCTATTCATATAGACGTATTCGCCACAAATGACATAGAATCGGAGATAAGTGCGGGCAGTGACATCCCTTAGCTCTTCAGGGGTAATGATCTCATTATGCTCCACGAGGTCAAGATAGAGATTATAATATCTTATTATAAAATAAATCTCATCAAGCATCACCGCTATAATCACTATCCATAGAAATATATACCAGTCTCGAGCATTCTGGTTGATGCTTACATATTCATAAAGATAATAATACCAGACTATTGCGCTCAACACCGCAAAGAGACAGGCCATATTCTTCAACTGAATGTCTGTCTCCCTGATGGATACCATACCGAAATATCCACGTTCCTTCACACCTCCGTATTGAGCCTTGAAATTCTTGTATGCCGGCATCGACTTCTTGAATACAATTGCATATAATGACACCAACAAGGCAGTAGGAAGCAAAATGAGAGAAGGCAAATATGGATCGTTGAAAAAGATTATCTCATTGGGGAAATAATAAAGATCAAGCGATTGGATCACCACAAGGAGTATGCTTACAAACGTATAGCATATCAAACTGTAGAACATCGTCTCTACGACTACCATGCAGTTGTTGTTGTCTGAAACACTGTTGTTCCAAATCATAGTATACAAAACCCCACAAAGGAAAAGCGAGAGAGCCGGCGCCATATAATAAGGCAACATATGCGATCCACCCATGACAATTCCAACGCAAAGCAGCGATATGGCGAGATTTCGCCATAGATTGTAGAGCTGCATGCTATTGATTTTCCTTATGTCATCCATTTTGATGTCGGTCAGTAGTTCGTTGTTTTATTTGAGATTCGTATCAAGAAAATCCACTACTCTCTTATAGAGTTGGGTACGGGCGTTCCCCGTCCTCAGAGAATGATCCATTCCGGTGAAGACCATCATGTCGAAAAGCTGCCCTTCGTAACTGAGTTTTGAAGTGTACTTCAATGTATTATAAAAATGCACATTGTCATCGCTCGAACCACTCATGATCAGAAGTCTACCTTTTAGTCTATGGCTTCTTCCTATTGCAGACGAAGCTGAATACCCTTCTTCGTTCTGGGCCGGTGTGCGCATGAACCGTTCGGTATATATGGAGTCATACCAACGCCAATCTGTCACGGCAGCCATTGCCACGCCACATTTGAAAGGTGAGTTTTCTGCACTCATTTCCATAAGTGTCATATAGCCGCCGTAGCTCCATCCGAAGAGCGACATCCGCGAAGCATCCACGTAAGGGAGCCTTGCAATCTCATTTGCTCCCGCTATCTGGTCTTCGGTCTCATACTTTCCAAGATGCATGTAGACACTATATTGCCATTCGGCACTACGTGCGCCGGTGCCCCGGCCGTCAACAGTTGCAACGACATAACCACACTGGGCAACATAATTCAAGCCATCAAGATGCCATTGGTTGGTCACTTGCTGCGAACCGGGTCCGTTATACTGATGCATCATAAGCGGATATTTCTTTGAACTGTCAAAGTCAGACGGCTTCATTATCATAGCATCCATTTCCTCACCCACTGCATTCTTGACTTTAGTAAGCTCGAATTTAGGGGCATTCGCATACTTTGCGGCGTAAGCGGAATTCATCTCAAGGTCTGCCACTTTCTTTCCAGCCGTACTCCAGATGGTATACTGCGGAGGTGTATTCAAATCACTCCAGGTCCGGACATAGTAAGAATAGTCACCACTGAAACTGCAGGATTCCCAACCAGCGCTTTCATGCAGAAGTTTCATCACTCCTTTTGCATCTGTCATCGCCACATTACGGTTGACAGCTCCAAGCTTTGTAGTCTGGAAAAAATGATTTCCGGCTGCAGACTTGCCATAGTAGTCTGTCACATTGAAGTTGCCGGAAGTGATTTGTCGTAGCTGACGCCCGTTATAGCTATACTCGTATAGATGAGTCCATCCGCTCCTGTCAGAGGCAATCACGAAAGAATCATTGCCATAGCTCACCATATTGTACACATCGTTGTCTATCCACGCCTTGCTCTGTTCAGAATAGACCTGGGTGGCAACTGTAGAAGAAGGATTGACACTGAAAATCCGAAGATCATTCTGATCACGGTTCAGTTTCATGACCATAAGCCTCTCCCCTTTCCCGTCAAATTGAATATTAGGGACATAATCATCCTTTCCAAGATTAAGCTGCATTTCTTTGGTGACTCTTGAGTTCAAGTCATATGCATGGACAGAAACTATGGAGTTGGGATAGCCCGGAAGAGGATATTTATATGTGAATGATGCAGGATATGGATCTCCAAGCGGATCTTTGGCATAATATGGACGATAGTCATCAAAACTATAGGCGGGCACGTCAGTCTCATTCCATTTCACAAAAGCAAGCATCTGATCGTCTCCGCTCCAGCAAAGCGTACATTGCACTCCAAATTCTTCTTCATAGACCCAATCAGGCGCTCCATTCGTGATCTTATTGACGGATCCGTCTGTAGTGACCGCAATGTCTGTCTTATAATCAAGATTTGATATGAAGATATTATTGTCTCTTACGTATGCCACGCGCAAACCGTCGTGCGACATCGTCGCCCCTCTTTGAGCCCCATTGCTTGACACACGCTGCATCGTGCCACGCATCGTGTCATATACGTAATATTCGGCAGTGAAACTATAGCGCCAAATTCCCTTGATATCGTTCCACAACAGAATTTTACGACCATTTTCCGAAACCTGATAGCCACTGAAAGAATCTATTTTCAACTCTCCCTTCACTGCATCAAGGTCGAACAGAGTACCGGTCTTCTTTCCTGTAGCATAGCTGTAGATGTCAATCTTACGGCCATCTTTGCTTACCATGCTATAGCTCTTTCCATCCGCCAACGGACGCATTTCCCCTATTTTTGCCGGCACACAAATATTACGGTCGCAATAATCCTCTGCCTTGAGCTGTCCGGCTGCAGATGCTGCTACAGCCATACAGCCCATCGCGGCTGCCATAAGGACTTTCTTCTTCATTTCCACTATTTAGTCCAATATTAAGAACAAGAACTGTTTTTCTAAAAATACAAATATAGATCAATTCTCAATTAAGGAAAATCTTAATCAGTATGACCTTGCGAATATCACGCGACGTGCGGAAGGCTTTCCGGTCACCATACATACTCCTGGAGTCATGTCTCCTTCAAATGGGATACAACGGATAGTCGCCTTGGTCTCTTCCTTTATCTTCTCTTCGGTCTCGGGTGTTCCGTCCCAATGAGCGAGTATAAAGCCACCTTTCTCAATCTTTTCCTTAAATTCTTCATATGAGTCAGCGGTAGTGGTCATCTCCTCACGATACTTGCGGGCCTTTTCAAGAAGACTTTTCTGAATATCTTCAAGAAGCTTGGCAACGGTATCCTCAATTCCGTCGAGCGGCAAAGTCTCTTTCTCAAGAGTATCTCTTCTCATGACTTCAACAGTGCCGTTTTCAAGGTCCCTTGCTCCAATTGCAAGACGCACCGGCACGCCTTTCACTTCATAGTCGGCAAACTTGAAGCCGGGACGCTTATTGTCGGCATCGTCATATTTCACGCTGATGCCTTTTGCCCTGAGATTCTTGACTATCGAATCAACGCGTTCAGAAATCTTTGCAAGACCCTCGGCATCCTTATAAATTGGGACGATCACAACCTGAATAGGCGCAAGATGAGGTGGAAGCACAAGGCCATTATCGTCAGAATGCGTCATGATCAGTGCTCCCATGAGGCGAGTGGAAACGCCCCAAGAGGTAGCCCATACGTATTCCGGCTTATTCTCCTTATTGATATAGGTCACATCAAATGCCTTTGCAAAGTTCTGGCCAAGGAAGTGGCTCGTGCCTGACTGAAGCGCTTTGCCATCTTGCATCATAGCCTCTATTGTGAATGTGTCGACAGCTCCTGCAAATCTTTCATTGGGAGACTTCACGCCCTTGATCACCGGAACAGCCATGTAGTTTTCAGCAAAATCTGCGTATACTTCGAGCATCTTTCTTGCTTCTGTCTCAGCCTCTTCTCTCGTGGCATGTGCAGTGTGACCTTCTTGCCAAAGGAACTCTGCCGTACGCAGAAACATTCGTGTTCTCATCTCCCAACGCATCACATTTGCCCATTGGTTGATAAGGATAGGAAGATCCCTGTAGGAATGAATCCAGTTCTTATAAGTATTCCAGATGATGGTCTCTGAAGTAGGACGAATGATGAGCTCTTCTTCAAGTCTTGCCTCAGGATCCACGACCACCCCGTTTCCATCCGGGTCATTCTTCAATCGATAGTGAGTCACGACCGCACACTCTTTAGCAAAGCCCTCAACGTGCTCAGCCTCACGGCAAAGGAAAGACTTGGGAATGAGAAGCGGGAAATAAGCATTTTGATGTCCAGTAGCCTTAAACATATCGTCGAGCGTACGTTGCATTTTTTCCCATATAGCATATCCATAAGGTTTTATGACCATACAGCCTCTCACCGCAGACTGCTCTGCGAGATCTGCCTTCACTACGAGTTCGTTATACCACTGTGAATAATTGTCGGATCTTTTAGTAAAATTCTTAAGTTCTTTTGCCATGTCGATGCAAATATATTTTTGATCTTAAATCGTTAATCTTTGATCGTTAATAGTTTATCATCAATCGTTATCTCAACCGGTCTGCCGCTCTAAGCTTCTTCTGGTCGCCCGAAATAAGGCGATAAGCCAATATATCAGCGATCAAAGCCACCAAAGGCGCGCAGATGAAAGTGCTCCAACCTACACTGACACCGAAGTCAGAAGCAAATCCGGAAGCAGAAAATGCGGCTATGACTCCTGCAGCAACGCAGAAAAGAGCTGAGATGAGAGCCACTTTTTTCTGCAAGTTCATGTTCTTGAAGCAGAACATGTCTATGAGAGGAAGTATGCAACCCAAAATCGACACTATGAACAGGAAAATCGTCCTTATCCCAGTCGCCTCATCGGGAGCGGTAGCAATCCCTTCCCTGAATATGCCTAATGCCGTCACATTAAAAGTATAATCTGCAGTCTGTATCTGCCCAAGCGAACAGAACGAGAATATTCCCATCATAACCCCTGCAATAAGCAGCATAACTGTCTGCCATCTCTGTATTACCATATCTTTTAATAAATTGTGTTTTATAAACTTTACTATCTATGCTCAATTTAAGAGACGTCCTTATTACCTCTCAGCCATTAATCATCCGACTTTCACAATGCAAAAGAAGAATCAAAATGCAAAATTAATAAAAATTATGGAGTCAACAACGATTTTTGGCATTTTATTTGTTCTTATTTATAGGGCGCTATTCAAATTTTTGTGTTCCCTCCAAAAATTATTGAGAAAAATGAAAGATAAAACTAAATATTCTCTCCCAGTACAGGCAAAAATGCTGTTGGATGCAGGCAGATATAAAGACTGCTTCACACTGATTCGCCGCCGGCTGACAGAAGTGCCTGTAGCCGGTGCGCTCAACAAGCTGTCTCAGACGGAGAGCACCTACAAGTATATGCTTGACTTTTTTTCCCGTGGACTTGCCGACCCGGGACGAGAAGCAATGCTTGCGGAAATAAGGCATACACTCCTCGGGATTGCACGGACAATCGAAAAAGAAGGAGCTTCCTCCGACTCGCCGGAGATGTATTTCTCCACACTGAGGATGTGCCGGCTGCGTCCCGCTGTCCTTACGGACTGCATCAAAAAGATTATCGAACTTAAGGCGATGTCTGACCTGTCTATCAGTGCCGGTACTTATCCCGACTCCCTGATGGATCAAATTGAAGAAGAAGAGGAGAAATTGTTCAATCTGATCTGGACCTCCGATTCTCTCAGCAAAGAAGATTATACAGCTGTTCAAGATGCCATTAAAGCCGGGTCCATACCATTCACAACATCTGCTCTTTGCATTGCAGCGGCGGCACTATCTGTCATCAGATATTATGACAGGGATGCAATCCTGATGCTGATTTCCCTTTCCAAACTGTCAGATCCCCGAATTTCATCCAGAGCTCTCGCATCTCTTGTGTTGGCGCTAAGCCACTGGCCAGGTGATGTTTCTGATGACAGGCATGTCATGGAAGCTCTTGATTCGATTACTGATATTGATGGGATGCCCAAAAAGATCAATACCACTGTTAAGTCTATCATCCGGACCCGCGACACTGACCGGGTGTCGAATAAAATGCAGCGTGAGGTAATTCCCGGACTTATGCAGTTTGGACCGGACATTATAAAGAAACTCAAGAAGACTTCTGAGGAATCTTCATTCTCAGACCTGGAAGCAAATCCGGAATGGGAAGAACTTTTAAGCAAATCAGGACTTGAAGAGAAACTACGGGAACTCACTGAAATGCAATCTGAGGGAGCTGACGTCATGATGGTCGCGTTCTCTAACCTAAAGAACTTTCCGTTCTTCCGTAAGATACGCAATTGGTTTCTCCCGTTCACTGACATGCATCCTATGCTTCAGAAACTTCATGCCTCAGATGGCGACGGGATATCATCAATGCTTGAGATGAGTGGCCTGATGTGCGACTCCGACAAGTATTCCTTCGCTTTCTCATTGGCTTCAATGCCCGAATCTCAGAGGAATATGGTACTTTCGCAAATGCGTGCCCAAACTGAACAGATCAAGGAGCAAATTCAAGACCTCAAACTGCTGAAAGCAGACTCTGAATTCGAGACTTGCCTCACAGGATACCTTCGAGATATCTATAGATTTCATAAACTTTATCCCAAACGTGGCGAGTTTTTCGATCCTTTCGCCACCGCTCTTGACTTCACGTCCATTCCTATGATTTCCGGCGTCATGGAGTCGGGGGAAGAGGTGCAGCCTATCGCCGAGTTTTACTTCAAGCGTGGATATTACGCCGATGCGCTGCCACTTCTCAATACAGTAGCACTTCATGGTTCTTCTCCTCATATTTGGGAAAAAATAGGATTCTGTTTGGAAAAGACTCGTTCAGACCATCAAGAGGCAATCGAAGCATATATGAAAGCTCAGCTTTTCAATCCAGACAGCCGCTGGATTGCCCGCCGGCTTGGTATCTGCTACCGCCGCTCAGGCGACTACCGCAATGCCTTGGAATACCTGAATCAAGCCAGACCCGAAAATGGGGACTTTGATCGCAATTTATCGCTGATGATAGCCGATACTTATGCTGATGCCGGAAAATGGGAAGAGGCTCTACAGGAACTTTATAGAGTTGACTATGAGACGCCCGATGATCCCGATGTGATCAGAAGGATAGCACTTTGCGCTTTCAGGGCGGGGGATCTGAAGAAAGCAGAAACCCAGTTGAAACTCATACCCCCGATCAGCCTTTCGGAGGAAGATTATCGCCTGATGGGGCACATTGCTTTCCTGAACAAGGATATGGCGGAAGCGTCGAGACTTTATCGTCTGACCGTGAGACCGAATGATGAAAAAAGACTATGGAAATCGCAGATTCTTTCCGACCTCGATATTTTGCAATCATTGGGAGCCTCGAGATCCGATCTGATCTTACTCCTCGAATCCCTGGCATACTCGCTCGAAAATTAAGACACGTACTTTATAAAACTATGAGAGGGGGCTTTTAGCCTCCTCTCATAGTTTTGCCATCCTATTTATTTCCATTCTTATGGTAGTCACTGCCTCCTGGACATCTTTTGCATATTTGATTCTGTCTTGGACTGCAGTAATGCCGTGCAATACGGTTGCATGACGCCTGTTCAGTTTAGCTCCTATCGCAGAAGATGACAAGCCTGTCAGATCATGGCTGAGATACATTATGACTTGGCGCGCGTCGGCAATCTCCCTGACCCTGCTCTTCGTGAATATAACGTCAGGATTCAGTTTGTAATATTCAGCAGTTGCATCCACGATCATGTCAAAATTAATAGGCTTTGTAGTCGGGGCCGATTTGACAGTATGCCGCATCACTTCTTTGGTCAGTTCGAGTGTCACCGGACAGTTAAGGGTGATCGAACGCGTGAGCAACCCCATCACGATACCTTCCAGTTCCCTGACGCTTCCTGCAGCTCCACTTGCAATGCAATCAATAATATCGTCGGAAAGCGCCAAACCATTTTTCTGCGCCTTAAACTTAAGGATATTCCTTCTCAAATTATAGTCAGGCTTGGGAAGCTCTTCTGTCACGCCCCACTTAAAGCGGTCGATCAGTCTATCTTCAAACCCATCCAATTCTACGGGAGGACGATCGCAAGTGAACACAAGCTGCTTCCCATTCAAATGCATGTGGTTGAAAATAGGGAAGAACGTCTCTGCAGTCTTCGTCATTCCCGATATCTCTTGAAGGTCGTCAATAAGGAGAATGTCCACTTCCTGCTGGAACCAGTTGATGAACATAGGCACCTTCTGATTCATGACCGCATTTACATACATGTTCTGGAATTGTCTCATAGGGAGGAAAAGGATTCGGGCACGCGGATTCTTTTCCTTAATGCGGATACCTATCGCCTGAATGAGATGAGTCTTTCCTACACCCACAGATCCGTAAAGAAAGAATGGATTGAAGTCAGACTTATTGGGATTCTCTGCAATGTAATGGGCAATAGTATACGGAAGCTTATTGCTGTCGCCAAGACAATAGTTTTCGAAAGTCATGGCGGGATTGAGCTGTGGATCCACCTCTACCCCTTTGCCACCCTGAGACTTCATGAAGTCGGATGCCGGACGCTGAATAGACTGCATGAACTTCGTGTCGACAGCATGGCTTCTCATTGGACTTGCATAATTGACTGCCGACTTCTTGTCGCCGCCAATCACCTCCACTTCATAACCCAGCTGCACCGAAGGTCCGAACTCCTTGCGCAGCACACTCGAAATCAAGCCCAGAAACCTATCCTCATATTCTTCCATAAAGAATTTTGAAGGCAATGCAAGGGTTAGCTTGTTGTCTTCATAACGGATGGCCCTGGCAGGAGAAAACCAGGTGCTGAAATGTTCTTCCCCGACATTATCTTTGATAATTTCGAGGCATCGGTTCCATTTTTCTCTGTAATCTCCGTTCATATTTTTTGCGGTCATTTCGAGTTCAAGGTAAAAATTGCCGAAAACGTTTGCAAAGTTAAGATAAATTTTTCAAATAAGCAATACGTTTATCGACCCTTTTCAATTCAATTTTTCATCTGCTCTGATTTTCAATATCCTATTTTTGTTATTTAGAACGATTCTAAATTATGAACAATGAAAAGAAAAAAGAGGATTGCCGAGGCAACCCTCAATATCATCATTAATCAATGTCGATTATTCATTAATAACTCTCTTACCCCCCATGAATCGAGCTGCATAATAAGGTTCGTTGCAGTTTGATATTGTGATTCCTTTAGATGTCGCTGCATGGATGAATGAAAAGTTTCCTTTTTCATCTGCGTCCACCACGATGCCAACGTGCCCTACTCCACCCTTTGTGCTTCTGCCTTTGAAGAACACGAGATCGCCTTTACGAAGATCCTTTCTGTCGATTTTCTCGCCTTGGGTATATTGGTCGCGAGAAGAAGGAGAAAGATTATATCCAAACTGGCGATAAACGTAGCTTGAGAAACCTGAGCAGTCAAAGGCATTAGGACCCTTGCTTCCTCTTGAATATCTTTTTCCCATATGGCTGCGGGCCTCAGAGAGAAGGTCGTTGAGGAGTTCATCTGTTTCAGCGCTGATGGCTCTTGAGTTTTCGCGTGCCGCGATATCTTCTTCCACCAATCTTGTGATAGTGCTCTTGTCAAGGCCAATGTTCTTGGCAGCGGCAAGCTGTTGGCGGTGTGCGGCAGCATGTGCATTGGGAGTTTTTGCATTTGCCATCTGTGTCATTCCACACATCAGAATCATCACTATCGCTATATAGAGTCTTTGTTTCATTTGGGTCGTTGTTTTTTGATGTTGCAAAAATAATACATTTTTATGACACGTGCAACTTATTTGTACTATTTTTCAATAGATTAATTCCCTTTTAATATATTTTAACATTTTGCACACAATTGAACAATTTATGCAATCTATTATCTATCAAACACTTACACACTTACATAAAATTTATGTTTGAAAATCCTTAGTTTTAAATGACTTAGATTGCGTATCAAATATAATCATAGTAATGACATTTTAC
>JAIDUH010000092.1 GCA_029060285.1 Muribaculaceae bacterium
CTTCCTAACTGTCAGTACTCAGGCTTAAAGGCTGAGAATCGGACTTACCAACGTCCGGGTGTTCCATTCAAACTCTACGACAATGGTGTTGATGTCTTTGCTAACCTTGGTTCATACCAATACCAAAATGTTACTTATGTATATCCTAACCAGCATTGGAGCATGAATGGCGGTCGCCTTGGAATAAGATACCTTCATAATGCTACAAGTGGTCCGTGGATGCCTCAGAACCATACAATTGATATCTACTTCTATTATTCCATCAACTTTGAAAATAAAGAAGGCGCAGAAGGTGTAGAGTCTCAGGTAGTGGAAGTTCCTGATGGTTGCGAATGGAGAAACGTGGCTATGAACAATTTCCAGTATACTAAGGGAAATATGATGAATACGGAGGTCAAGCCTGTCCTTTATCGTGAGGGTAGCGAGATCAAGTTCCAGCTCTCTGACCCGGCTCCTAAGACGCAGCTTGTTGTCAGCATGCTGACTAAGGTTATGACAAAGTCAGGTCCTTCTCCTGAATATGAGGAAAGGGAAATGGAACTTGTATCCAACAATGGCATATATACCATTCCTGATCTTCAGGGCGATACTTGGATTAGAATCTCCGGAATTAAGTCGTTTGAGGAAGGCGACGTGATTCCTGCCAAAGAACTCACCAATATGAAGGTGGAAGATGTTATCGAATTTACTGAGCTTTCTGTATCCGGTGACATGTCTGAGGAGGATTACGAATCTATTCGCGAAAATTTTGTTTCTGTCGAGACTATTGACCTGACTGGTATCCAAAATGAGACAATTCCGGCAGGTGCTTTTGAAGGAATGGATCAGCTTAAGGATGTTATCGTTCCGGAGACTGTAACTGAAATTGGTGCCGGTGCATTTGCAGGATGCGAGAACATTGAGTCTCTCACCCTTCCTGGCGTCACTTCTATCGGTGAAGGTGCATTCGAGGGTTGCGACAACCTGACAAGCATTCTTCTTCCTTCTCTTGGCTCAGGCGCAAGCGGTAAGCCCGGTATGCATAAGGCCGGAGGCGTTGATGGTGTGACAGCTGAATCCTTCAGCGGTCTCAACCCGAACTGTCTCATCTATGTTGGTTCTGTTGATGTTCCTGATGCTGAGGATCTCAACATTATCCTTAACGTCGGTGGCACTCGTGTGGCTGCTTCCGATATCAATCTCGACGGAAACCACTCGTTCAACGCTCCGGCAAGCTTTATGCTCGGCGACCACAAGATTTCATTTACAGCAGACATCACTGCAAGCGATGCCTGCGATATCGACGGCGGTTGGAAGACAATTATGCTTCCATTCCAGCCCACAGAAATGATTGTCGGTGCTGAATTCGGTGAGCGCAAGGGCAGTGGTATACATATCATGTCGTTCGACGGAGAGGACTCTGAGGTTTTGACTGAACAGTCTGCCCTCCTTCCAAACCGTCCGTATCTTGCAAACGTTTGCGCACCGTTTGAATCCGTTCCCGTTACATTTACTGCTTCTGCGCGTGCTCAAGAAGGCGACCAGGTTGTCTTTGACGTTCCTTTCACTCCGGTTCCGGAAGAGACTGTCGCAGTTGGTAAGTACTTCTCACTCTACGGCAGCTACGATGGTCAGACTCGTCCTGTAGTATGCTATGCTCTTAATGAAGATGCAAGTAAGTTCATACGTCCTGAGGCTGCCGGCGAGGTGTCTGTGATGCCATTCTCCGCATATCTCGTTGCCAACGCAGGCACAGATGAGGCTGAGATGACCATCGGCGATCATCCTCTCTGGATACGCGAACCCGCTTCCGTAGGCGTTGGTGGCACCAAGCTCTATCGCTCCGGAAAGATCGAGCTCGCATCTCCGACAAAAAGGGCTTCGGTCTACTATACTGTAGACGGTTCTGATCCAAGCGATCCTGAAGGCTCAAGAAAACTCTTTGATGCTCCCTTTGCAATGACCGGTGATGCTATGACAATCCAGGCGGTTGCTGAATACAAGGATTATTCTTCAGAGGTAGTTGAGCTCAACTACGAGCTTAAGAAAACAAACATCAACTTCGACCTCGCAAAAGACTGGAACTGGATCTCCCACAATATGGAGGATGCAGTGGCTGTCAAGGACTTCGCTTCTGATGGAATCGACTTCATAAGTTCTCAGACTCAGGAAGTGGTGCGTGATCCTAAGTTTGGTCTCATCGGTGCTCTACAGGAACTCGTTCCTTCTGTTGGTTACAAGGTGAATGTCTCAGGTGAAGCTTGGTCCGGCAATGTGTCAGGTGTGGCTTTCGACCCGTTCGTCACCGTGAAGCTCAATAAGGGCTGGAACTGGATAGGCACTCCTGTAGATGATGGAAGCTTGCTCGTTGAAGATCTTCTTGCAGGTCTTGAAGTGGAGGAAGGTGACATGATCGTTGGTCTCGACGGATTCGCTCAGGTTGATGCTGAAGGCGCTTGGGTAGGTACTGTTTCCAAGATGACTCCCGGCGTTGGCTATATGTATTTCAGTAATTCTGATAAGGAGTTTGTCTATAATCTTGTTGCTGCTCACGATGCCGAAGTTGCTGATAAGGCTCCGGTGGTGGCAGCCAATGGAACTTGGACTGTCAATAATCACAAGTATGCATCAGTGATGCCGGTGGTTGCTCAGCTCGTTATGGACAGCGGCTCGGTAGTAGAAGCTGACGATTATGTCGTTGGAGCTTTCTGCGGGGAAGAATGTCGCGGTATTGGTGTCGCTGTCAATGGCAGCGTTATGATCAATGTTCACGGTAATTCAGGCGACGTGATCAGCTTCCGTATCATTGATTCTCTCGAAGCAGAGAAAGTCACCGCTTCAGCAGTTGACTTCAATGTTGACATGATCAGTACATTTGCTGAGCCTATCAGTATAAATATTGAAAATGTCACAGCTGTTGATTCTGTAAAGGCTGACAATTTCGGTATCTATGTTGATGGTTCCGACATCTTCTTCAGCGGCGACCTCTCAGCTGTGAAGTCAGTGGAAGTCTACGATGTCGCAGGTGTTAAGATTGCCAAGGCTGTCAAGACAAATGCTAATGGCATGGTTGTTGAAGGTCTTGACAAGGGTGTAGTGACAGTTGTTGTTCGCACTGAGACCGGAAACTTTAGCCGTAAGATGATCATTAAGTAAGATCCTCCGGAAGTCACATTGGCTTCATGATAATTTTCGAAGGTGTGTTCCTGTTTGGGGGACACACCTTCTTTTTGCACATTGGTATGGAATTTTTGATTATAAGCTCTTGTAGAAGTTGTTTAAACTTATTTTTTTATTAAGATTTCGTCAGGTTTTCGAGCGGATTTTTCTTCATGAAGAAGGAGACAATTCCATTGAGTGAGCGCAGAAGGCAAGCTTGCTTGCATTATGCCGAGCGTGTTGGAATACCTGAAAGGAATGCGGGCATCGTGACTGATGAATGAAGGAAAATACGCCGAAAAGATGGCGGAAGATTAATAAAAAGAATCATATTTTTAGTGTTTTATATTGATTTTTTGTTCGTAAATAAGTTTAAATAACTTCGTAGTTAATGAATTTTTTATTATCTTTGTGCTTTAGCAAAAATTGTTTCATAATTTACATTTTTCTATCCATGAAAATTACAAAATCTGCGCTTCGCAGAATGTCTGCATCTGTAGTAGTTTCCACTATAGGTGTATTAGGAGTTGGCTGTATGGTCTCGGCCAATGACAATGTTGGAGTCGGCAATCCTTATTTGCCCCTATGGGAGCATCTCCCTGACGGTGAGCCCCGGGTGTTTGAAGATCCTGACAATCCGGGTAAATATCGGGCTTATATTATAGGATCTCACGACCTGAGGGTCAATGAATACTGTGGTCCCGACATCCACATGTGGTCAGCCCCGGTAGAAGATCTCACTGACTGGCGCGACGAAGGAGCGATTTTTACATATGAGAAAGATGGGAAGTGGGATGTGATGTTCGCTCCTGATCTTGTGGAAGTGCGCGACCGGAAAGGGAATAAAGAATACTATCTTTATCCGCATAGCCGTGGTCCCCGTCGTGAGGCTATGGTGTGTAAAGGTACTCGTCCTGATGGTCCTTTCACTCCGGTCAATCTTAATGAGGATGGTTCGGCTGTTGTGGAAGGAAGCATTCTTGGGTTCGATCCCTCGATCTTTATAGAGCAGGTCACTGACAAGAAAGATCCTGATTATAAAAAGGGTTTTCGTGCCTATGGTTTCTGGGGATTCCAACATTCGAGTGCAGCTGAACTTGATCAGAACACGATGTATTCTCTTCGTCCTGGCACTGAAATGATACCTTATTTCATTCCCGCGAGTGCTCGCTACGGTGTCATCAAAGATCCGGAAGGAACTCAGTATCCGGCTCTTTATAGTGAGCAAAATCCCGGAGACTTTAATTTCTTCGAGGCTTCTTCCATTCGGAAGGTAGGAAATAAGTATGTAATGATCTTCTCCGGGTATTCAGGTCCGGATTACGGCATACCGAGCTCAAATTCCACTCTTCGATATGCTTTCGCTGATTCTCCTCTCGGACCATGGCGCAGTGGGGGAGTGCTTGTAGATTCGCGTGGAATCGTCCTTAACGAAGATGGCACAGCATTGAAGGAGACAAATGCAGCTCATAACACTCATGGTTCGCTTCAGGAAATCAACGGACAGTGGTATGTCTTCTATCATCGTCCTCCACGTGGCTTCGGTTATGCTCGCCAGGCGATGGTGGCGCCTGTGAAGATTGAGTGGGATAAAAAGAAGGTGGCTGATGGCGGAATCGTGACTATCACTGGCTATGACCCATATGCCGCGGATGAGAAGTGGACTGCAAAAGCTTCTAACGGCGATTTTTATTCAGGTGCGGAAGTGACTTCTGAGGGTTTCCAGATTTTTGGTCTTGATCCTTACAAGTTTTATGATGCCGGCTATGCTTGTTATCTTTCTAATATCGGATCGATGCAGGATACTTGGGATATATGGGATCCGAATATGAATGTCAACATGAATGGCGGTGACATCGTGGGCTTCAAGTATTTCGGATTTGGAGGTCTTGATAAGCCTGCTAAAGGATTAAAACCATTTGAAGGGACAGCACCGGGAAATGGCACTGAGTTCAACGTATTCCTTACTCCCCAGGCTCCATGGCCTGTGAAATTGAATGTTCTGCTCGACGGTCCCTATGAGAATGATACTTGGAAAGGAAAGAAGATCGGTGAAATTGTAGTTCCTGCCGGTTCTGCACGCGAGATTACCAAGTTCACCGTAGATGTGTCAGACTATGTGGATAATCTTGATGGTAAGCATGCCATATATATTGTAGCGCAAGGTGCTCCCGGAAGGCCTGCGGTTGCTTTAAATGGCGTTGGATTCAATAAGAAAGGGGATCCTCTCGAATATATCCCTGCTCCGGAGATTACCATTGCTGTGAATGGGGTTGCTTTAAATCTTCCGGAATATCCGACTCGTTCGAATAGTGATAATGGATATGTCGGCTATGATCGCTTTGATGTGAACTATACTCTTCTGTCTGACACGACTCCGGAAATCATAGCCCGCTCTAATTCCGATCTGCCGGTTAAAATTGAAATTGTTCAGCCGAAGTCAGCGCGCGACAAAGCTGTAGTGAAATGTGACTATAATGGCAAAGTTAAGACCTACACTTTGATTCCCAATAATTAAATATCACGACTCTGTGTTTGATACCTCTACCGCAATGCGGAGCGCAGCGAGCGAGCCCTTTGCGCCTTTGCTCGAGATTTCTCCCTCGTCTTGCCTCCAGTTCAATTCACTTTAAGAAGGCGCGACTGTGCTTGGGGGACTTTGCGTGAGATTTTTATAGCTTGCGAAAGTTAGGTAATTAATTAAGGGCTCCATGGCAACATGGAGCCCTTGTTTATCTGCGTCAAACAATCAAGCAAAACGCATCAAGCAAAACGCAAGAGTCTTATTACTTTACGATCACTTTGGTAGCCTCGTAGTTAGATACTTTTACGTATACGCCCGATTTAGGATTGTCAATTTTCTTGCCGGTCAAATCATAGTAGCTTTCTTTTGCATCTTTGATCTCTGCTGCTTCTACCTTTGATTCGCTTGCTTCTTGGTATGCGAGTGGAACAAGATAGAAATATTCGGTAGTGTTCACCTTTGAATACTTCACTAATACTGTCACATCATATGTTCCGACAGCAACTGGAGACGTTTCATAGGTGTCTTGGAATTCATAACGTTTGTTATCTGGAGTCTCTCCATATCCTTTTGTGGTTCCTGATGCAATCTTTTCGAATGTCACATTCTTCAGGATTACTACTCTGTCTGCGTCTTCCGGAGTTACGGAAGTGACTTCAGGATATTCTACAGTAACATTTTCAGTGACTTTGTCGGGCTTTCCTTCCCAGATTACACTTTCATAAATCGTGGCATTTGTAGCTATCCATCCCGCCGGTATGACATTGCCTATCTTATATATTGTGTTGACGGTCGTCGATGAGCCACTTTGGTTTCTCAAATCATGGATGCATCCGGCATTGCCTTCGCTATCAGTTACGTATGCATAGCTTCCGTTGGCAAATGTTACAGTCATCGGGAAATTCACTTTTACTTTGTCGCTGACATTAGGTGCTTCCTCTTTCATCTGCACAAAGTTCTTGGCCACGGGAATGACCGTGAGTTCATATTTCGCATTTCCTGCTGCATACTCATCATTTCCTTCGGTTGAAGCTGTGATGATAGTGATGCCCGAACTGATAAGAGTCAATTTGCCGTTTTGATCTACGGTAGCGACATTTTCATTAGAACTTGTCCAATTTATAGGGAGATTATTGGGGTTTCTTAGAGTTGGGGAGGAAAAGCGTTCTCCCAACATTCCCTCAACGCTTTTTTTGCTGAACGAAAGTCCGCATTCTTGTTTCCCTCCGAGATCCGGTGTATATGTCACTTCAATCGAATGTATGTAGCGAGCCATGAAAGTGGAGCCCCATTCAATAGAAAGTTTTTCTTTACCCCCTTCATCACTCCACAACCAATAATACATAGATCCCTCTTTTTCACTTTCGGTTTCTACTCCATTGAATACAACATCCAGATTCGTTAGGGCATACCCGCTCATGTTAATTTGAGCTGAAGTGATAGTTCCGCCGGGTACAGTCAATTCAATTTTTGTTCCTATTCCTGATGAAACATAGATACCGGCATTGGTCCCTCCTGCATTTATAAGGGCAAATCCATTGCCTGTGCCATCTGTCTTGCTGATGGTGAAGTTGATTCCTTCTTCAGTAAGAGAGAATCCGTCTACATATTCCAGAGTTTTTTCATCAGTCTGTCTGGGTAGTTCTCCCAAACTGTTGTCGCCATCAAATACAAAAGTGTATTCATTGGCGCTCGCTGTAGCTATGGCGCTGACCATAGTGGCGATCAATAGTAAATGTTTTTTCATCTCAATATAGAATGTTATAAATTTAGGTTTCGCAAGCGAAAGTTGAATTATTAGGTATTTCAAATGACAAATTTAGTTAAAAAATGCGATATTAACAATTATTTTAGATAAAAACAATTGAAAATAATCCCCGAGACTCAATGTCCCGGGGATTATCTTGTCAATTGTTTCTTTTTTTGTTACTTAACAACTACCTTAGTTGCCTTTCCATCGACAATCTTAACATAGATGCCCTTGGCAGGCTTGGCTATCTGCTTGCCATTCATGTCAAAGTAAGTAGCCTTTTCAGAAACATTAATTCCGGATACACCTACAGTTGCATCATATGCTACTTCAAATTCCACATTGACATTGTTGTTGAGATCTACTAAGCCGTTCTTGCAGAGGAAGAACTGACCTGCATAATTCTCGCCGTCAACCGGGAAGGTCATGGTGTTGCCATCTTTCAGGCCTTCTTCTAATGCCCAGCTGATTGGACACCACTCCGGTTCGTCAGCTCTTGTTGTAAGTGGTCCGCCACCGATGCCTGGATCCATCATGTCAAGCACACTCATGTGCATGACTCCGTCGAAACCTTCCGGCAAAGCCAACGTAACGGTAATTTCTTCTTCAGAGCTGTGGCCTGTAACATTGATTATGAATACTCCTTGGGTGTCATCTGTAGTTAATTCTACTCCTGCATCGTTGCTGAGAGTTACGTCAAATGTCGTCGGGAATTCAGGAGCAGGATCTGCTTCCATGAGCATCATGGAAATATAGGCCTCAATTTCAGTTCCGTCAAATGGGAATTGGAAAGCTTCTCCATCTTCGTTAGCGGCAGCAAGAGCTTGAGCGGCATAATCTTTATATGACTCAATCATATTTCCGATCTCTTCCCATTCAGTCAAGTCAAAGTCAGGATTGACCTCCTTGATTTTAGCCACTGCTGCATCATATTTTTCTTGAAGTGCATCAAGCTCAGCAATTACTGCTTCATACGCTGCTTGGTTAGCTTCTTCTAAGTTGGTGCTTCCGCCTACCATGGTCTCAAGTGAAATTGGATTGAGCATCTCAAC
>JAIDUH010000093.1 GCA_029060285.1 Muribaculaceae bacterium
ATGGTTCGCTAGCTCAACTGAATAGAGCATCTGACTACGGATCAGAAGGTTACAGGTTTGAATCCTGTGCGAATCACTGAAGAAGGCTGTTGTTAAGACAGCCTTTTTTATTTATTTTGAAAATTCTTCGTATTGTAAATAAAAACCTCGATCATATATCGAGGTTTTTCATAATGGTATCCATTTTCGCTTTGATACGGTCATTGGCGAGGTTACCTATACTTCCAAGATGAGTATGGTTGACTCCTCGGTGTGGCTTATATGTGCCGTTTTGTACTTCCATGCCTATCTTCTTATATGCGTCTCGGAAAGGCATACCTTCGAGTACAAGGCGGTTGACATCTTCTACGGTGAAGATATAGTCGTATTTGCTGTCTTCAAGGATATTATCCTTCACTCTGATCTCTCCGAGCATATATGTAGCCATATCAAGGCATTCAATCAACTCTGTAGATGCCGGGAATAGAATATCCTTCATTAGCTGAAGGTCGCGGTTGTATCCAAGTGGGAGATTGGCTGTCAGCAATGCAATCTCATTTTGTATTGATTGAAGACGGTTGCATTTCCCTCTCATGATTTCAAACACATCCGGATTCTTCTTGTGAGGCATTATGCTTGATCCTGTGGTAAGTTCATCCGGGAAAGAAACAAATGCAAAATTATTGCACATCCACATGCATACATCCATTGCAAGATGTCCTAAAGTTGAAGCTACAGTCCCAATGGCAGCCGCAACAGCTCTTTCTGTCTTTCCTCTGCTCATCTGAGCAGCTACGACGTTGTAATGAGGATTAGCGAAATGTAGCAGATCAGTAGTCATTTCTCTGTTGAGAGGGAATGAACTTCCATATCCTGCTGCAGAGCCAAGTGGATTCTGATTGGCTATATTATAGGCTGCCACCACCATGTTCATATCGTCTGTGAGAGCTTCTGCGTATGCTCCAAACCATAATCCGAAAGAAGAAGGCATAGCAACTTGAAGGTGTGTATAGCCTGGCATCAGCTTGTCCTTATGTTTTTCTGAAAGCTCAATCAAGCAGTTAAAAAGATTCTGTATACTTTCAGAAATGTGTTTGAGTTCATCACGGAAAAATAACTTTAAGTCAACAAGCACCTGATCATTGCGTGAGCGGCCCGAATGGATTTTCTTCCCTACATCACCGAGACGCTCGGTTAGAAGAAACTCTACTTGGGAATGAACATCTTCGACTCCCTCTTCAATAGTGAATTCTCCACGCTCTATTTCATCCAAAATTTGCTGAAGAGCCGGAAGAAGCAGATCAAGCTCTTCCTTGCTTATCAAATCTATAGATTGAAGCATTCTGATGTGTGCCATAGAGCCCTGCACATCATATTTGGCGAGTCTGAGGTCAAGTTCTCGGTCTTGACCTACGGTGAATTTCTCTATTGCTTTGTCCGGCTCGAAGCCTTTATTCCATAGTTTCATATTGTCTTAGAGTTTCAATGTCGTAATTAATTTTATATAAGTGTCAATTGCCTCTGATATTTCCGAAAGACAAACATATTCATCTGCAGAATGTGATCTTGAAGATTGTCCGGGGCCCATTTTCAAGGAAGGAATTCCGTGCATAAGTGCCATGTCAGACGTAGTGGGGGAGATGAATGTTTCTTTGCCAAGGGCAGTCGCAGTTTTGACCAGAGGATGTGTTTTGTCGATCACAGAAGCGTGAACTCTTGTGGAACGCGGATTCAATTCGCTCCATTTGACACATTGCTTTAGCAGTTCTACAGTTTCTTCATTACTGTATGCATCAGTAGTGCGAATATCTGCTACATAGCTGCAAGAGTCAGGGACTACATTATGTTGCGTTCCGCAATTGATCATTGTCACGCTAACTTTGATGGGTCCTAAAACATTGCTGATCTTTTCGGGCACAAAATTCCTCAGACGATCAATGTCTTCTATTGCCCTGTATAGAGCATTGATACCTTCATTTCGCGCTGCATGACCGGCTTTCCCTTTGGCTATGCAATCGAGCACTAAAAGACCACGTTCGGCTATTGCCGCTTGCATGCCAGTCGGTTCTCCTACGAGCACCATATCGGGCGTCAGACCATTATCTGCAAGATGAGGCAGGAATGCTCTCATTCCAAGTTCACCCATCACTTCTTCTGCTGCTGTGATAGCAAGAAGCAGATTGACCGGTAGGTCTTGATTATCCTTCAGAGCAAGAAACGCCATAGCAAGGGCAATTCCGGATGCTCCTGCATCATTGCTCCCCAGCCCGTATAGCTTGTCGCCTTCAATGTCCGGGCTAAATGGATCTCGCGTATAGGAGGCTGCCGGACGCACCGTGTCATGATGCGAATTTAGCATCAGAATCGGTTTTGCAGGGTCGAAATTCTTGGCTAACACATATACATTGTTGTGAAATCTTTTTACATCGCCTGCTCTATTTTCTTTTAGCCATTCTTTCCAAATGTCGGCTGTCCCGGATTCCTCTCTTGAAAAAGAAGGTGTCGAGATAAGTCTTTGCAATAAAGAAATGTAGTCTGCACTCATTACAAATCACCTGATTATTGTTCCGGAATCAGTAAGAAGATTCTCAGCCTTGCAAATTCGGACTTCCTTTACTCCTTTAGATGCAGAGTCAAGAGCATTGGTGAGTTTGGGAATCATACCTTTGGCGATCGTTCCATTCTCCTTTAAAATCCGGAAATTATCTTTTGTGATTAGAGGAATGACGGAATTATCATCATCGACATCTGTAAGGACTCCGGCTTTCTCAAAACAATAAGTAAGCACTGTAGGTGCAATTCGGGAAGCCCCGATTGCTATAGCAGAAGCAATAGAGTCGGCATTGCAGTTCAGTAGAGTTCCGTTGCCGTCATGGCAGATTGCACATACTACCGGAGTGATTCCTGCTTCGACGAGTATACGGATGAGAGTGTCGTTGACATCTTTGGGGTCTATGTCGCCGACAAAGCCATAGTCTATCGGATTTGCCGGTCGACGGGTAGCTTTTATGATATTGCCATCAGCACCGGAGAACCCAAGGGCATTGCAACCAGCAGATTGAAGAAGAGCTACTATGCGCTTATTGATCAGTCCGGCGTATGTCATGGTGACAATATCGAGAGTAGCCCGATCTGTTACTCGTCTGCCTTCGATCATAATAGTCTCGATCCCCATTTCCTTACTCAAGCGTGTCGCTTCCTTGCCTCCTCCATGTACAAGAATCTTTGGACCTTCAAGTTTTGAGAAGATATCGACGAAAGTAGCGAGAGCGGTGGGATCGTCAATGACATTCCCACCGATCTTTACTACGTTTAAATTCTTAATTTCCATTTCTTTTTTTCAGTATTCAAGAATTTATGCCTTCAAGTAGACGTTTTATTACTACCTGAGCAGAAATTTCTCTATTTGCAGCTTCCGGAATAACGATGCTTCTGTCTGATTCTATCACATCGTCGGTCACAATCATGTTTCTTCTGACCGGAAGGCAATGCATGAAATAAGCGTTGTTGGTCAAAGCCATTTTTTTTGCATCGACAGTCCAATCGCGGTCTGTAGAGAGCACTTTCCCATAATTTGGATCTTCATATGCCGACCAATTCTTGGCGTATATGAAGTCTGCTCCTTCAAAAGCTTTGCGCTGATCATACTCAATTTTTGCCCCCTTTGTAAATGCAGGATCCAGTTCATATCCATGAGGATGAGTGATCACGAAATCGTAGCCGGCAGCAATCATCCATTCAGCGAATGAGTTTGGTACAGCCTGAGGGAGAGCTTTTGGATGAGGAGCCCATGTCATTACCACTTTCGGACGTTCTTTTGTCTTATATTCCTCGATAGTGATGAGGTCGGCAAAACTCTGCAAAGGATGGCGCGTTGCTGCCTCCATGCTGAAAACCGGTTTGCCGGAATATTTGATGAACTGGGATATTACTTTCTCCTCGTAATCATCTTTTTTATTAGTGAGTCCGGCAAACGAGCGTACGCCGATTATGTCGCAGTAGCATCCCATGACTGGGATAGCTTCAAGAAGATGCTCTGCTTTGTCACCGTCCATAATCACTCCTCGTTCTGTCTCCAGTTTCCATGCTCCTTGGTTGACGTCAAGAACTATGACATTCATACCGAGATTCATGGCGGCTTTCTGCGTTGAAAGTCGAGTGCGTAGAGATGAATTAAAGAAAATCATTAGCAGAGTCTTGTTTCTGCCAAGACCGGTGAATGCGAATTTATCTTTTTTTATGAGAGCTGCTTCGGCGAGAGCCTTTTCAATAGAGCCGATATCTTCAACACATGTGAATTTTTTCATTGTCAGCAATTTTTTAAGAATTAATAGCCTTCTTCAGTTCTGTAAGGAAGATGTCAGCATCCTTTTTGGAAAGGTTAAGGGCTGGTAAGAGTCTCACTGTCAATTTCCCTGCTCCACCAGTGAAAATATGGTGATCAAAAAGGAGTTTCTTGCGCAGGTCGCTACCGTAGAATCCTTCCACTTCAAAGCCAATCATGAGTCCGCGTCCTCTGACGTCGGTTATCTGCGGTATTTTCTTCAATTCGTTGATAAGATATTCTCCCACAGAAGCGGCGTTTTCTATCAGCTTTTCATCTTCAATAATGTCGAGAACTGATATAGCTGCAGCACAGGCAAGATGATTCCCACCGAAAGTGGTGCCAAGCATTCCCTTTTTTGCTTCTATTGAGGGAGAAATGAGGACTGCGCCCATCGGGAAACCATTTGCTATACCCTTTGCGCAAGTGACTATATCAGGCTTAACATCATGATGCTGGTGAGCAAAGAATTTTCCTGAGCGTCCATATCCCGACTGAATTTCGTCGAGAATAAGAAGAGTGCCGGTTCCTTTACATTCCTTTTCAAGAGCTTGCATGAAGTCGGAAGTTGGCTCATGAATTCCCGCAACCCCCTGAATGCCTTCAATGATTGCAGCTGCATATTCTTTAGTGGAGAGAGCGGCTTTCATCGCATCAAAGTCGTTTAGAGGGACGAAAGTAACATTTTCGGTCTTATTGAAAGGAGCTTGAATAGCCGGATTGTCAGTAGCTGCCACGGCACCGGATGTGCGTCCGTGGAACGCATGGCCGAAAGCAAGAATCTTGCTTCTTCCGGTTGCGAATGATGCTAATTTCATCGCGTTTTCATTTGCCTCGGCACCGGAATTGCACAAGAAGAGTGCGTAGTCGTCGTAACCTGATGCTTTGCCCAGTTTTTCTGCAAGGCGTTCCTGAAGAGAATTTAGCACGGAATTGGAATAGAAACCAAGTGCTGCAACCTGATTCGAAACCGCATCTACATATCGAGGATGAGCGTGACCTACTGAAATCACAGCGTGGCCTCCATAAAGGTCAAGGTATTCAGTTCCATCTGAAGTGTAGACGTGATTTCCCAAGCCCTTTACAGGTTCAATATCATATAAGGAATATACATCAAATAGTTTCATATTCTTAGAAAGCTGAGGGTTTAAGACGAAGCCCGGTAGTCTGATCTATTCCGAGCATAATGTTCATGTTCTGGACTGCTTGCCCAGAGGCACCTTTCAAAAGATTGTCTATTGCACAGGTCACAAGCAGTTTCTTCCCATGTTTTTCCACGTGAAGAATAGCCTTATTGGTATTTACAGCCTGTTTAAGATCTATCGAGTGATCGCTTACTACTGTGAATGGTGATCCTTTGTAGTAATCTTTATATAGAGATTCGGCTTGTTTTTCAGACAGATTACAGTCAAGAGTAGTAACTGCAAAGATTCCTCTGGGAAAGTCTCCTCTCATAGGCACGAAGTTGATAGTAGAGCTATTGTCTGGCTGTAATTTCTTGAGTGAGGCACCGATTTCTATCAGGTGTTGGTGGGTAAACGGTTTGTAGACTGAAATGTTGTCGTTTCGCCAGCTGAAATGAGTGGTAGCTCCAGGTTTAACGCCAGCTCCTGTAGATCCGGTAAGGGCTGTGATATTGATATCGCCGTTCTCGGGAAGAAGATGAGCATTAGCGAGTGGAAGTAGAGAGAGTTGGAGCGCAGTGGCGAAGCAACCGGGATTTGCCACAGACTCAGCAGTTGCTATTTTATCGAATTGGAGTTCCGGCAACCCATAGACATACCCTTCAGATTCGTCTCTGAAATCTTGGGCGAGGTCTATTACCTTAAGACCCACCGGTCTTGCGTTTTCCTCCCAAAATTTTTTGCTTTGTCCATGAGCCGAGCAGAGGAAGAGGATATCTATGTCATCAAGAGGATGCTTGTCGGAGAAAACAAGATCAGTTTCTCCCAACAGTCCTCCATGCACTTCGGTAATGGGTTTTCCGGCATTACTCGAAGAATGCACGAACTCAATGCTCACCTCGGGATGGTTGATGAGCAGGCGGAGGAGTTCACCGGCAGTGTAGCCGGCGCCTCCGATTATACCGATTTTTTTCACTCTGATTTACCGTTTTTGACCTGATTGTTATGATATATCTTCATCTGGTTGCCGAGGATCTTAGTGAATCCCTTCACATCATCGGCAGACCATGCTTTGTTGACTTCGCCGTATTCGCCGAAGTCAGTCTTCATCAGGTCAAAAGGTGAGTCTACTCCTACGAGAGTGTAGGAATAGGGACGGAGTATAAGCTCGACAGTACCTGTCACATTACGCTGAGAGCTTTCAAGCATCTTTTCTATGTCGCGCATAACTGGCTCGAGATACTGTGCTTCGTGAAGGAACATGCCATACCAAGTGCCGACTTGGTCTTTCCAGTATTGCTGCCACTTGGTCAGAGTATGCTTTTCAAGCATCTTGTGAGCAGCTATGATGAGGATCGGACCAGCAGCCTCAAAACCCACGCGACCCTTGATGCCGATAATAGTATCGCCGATGTGCATATCGCGTCCGATGCCGAAACGAGAACCAATTCGCTCTACTTCCCTGATTGCTTCTATCTTGTCGGAATATTCTTTGCCGTTGACAGCAGAGATCTCACCTTCCTTAAATGAGATGGTAAGTTTTTCCGGTTCAGTAGCAGTTATTTGTGAAGGATAAGCTTCTTCCGGGAGGGTTTGTTCGGAGTGCAGGGTTTCCTTGCCACCGATAGACGTGCCCCAGAGACCTTTGTTGATAGAATATTCCATCTTCTTGAAGTCTGCTTCATAGCCGTGCTTCTTAAGATAGTCAATCTCATATTCGCGTGTGAGAGTGAGGTCGCGGGTTGGAGTGATAATTTCAATCTCCGGAGCGAGGATCTGGAAAGTCAGGTCGAATCGCACCTGATCATTTCCGGCACCTGTTGATCCGTGAGCTATGGCATCTACCCCCAGCTTCTTAGCGTATTCGATAGTAGCTATAGCCTGGAAGATTCTCTCAGAACTTACTGAGATAGGGTATGTGCCGTTGCGAAGCACATTGCCGGCTATCATATATTTGATGCTCTTGTCGTAATAGTCCTTAGTCACGTCAAGAGTTGCATGAGAGGCAGCTCCAAGACGCTTCGAACGGTCAGCAATTGCGGCAAGTTCCTCCTCAGAGAAACCGCCTGTGTTGGCAATGGCAGTGTGTACCTCATATCCGAGGTCTTCTGATAGATATTTTACTGCGAATGAGGTGTCAAGACCTCCTGAAAATGCGAGAAGCACTTTCTTTTTATTATTTTCAGACATATTGTGAACTTTGATTTCTATTCGTGAAACTCATGCTTTGAAAAAGATTTCCTGCCGCGCGGTGATGCGCACCGAGTACGCTTGTTATTTTTTGAGGTGGAGGATTCGTTTGATACGGTTTCGCACCTTTATCATGTAAGGATTAGCCCTCTTGTCGGCTGGGAGTGGTTGTTTAGGGTCGAAAAGCATACCTGTACACAGGCACATTCGTCGGTTGTTTCGCTGCAGAATATCATAATTCTTGCAACCCTGGCAACCCTGCCAGAATTCATCGTCATCTGTCAGCTCAGAGAACGTCACAGGCTTATAGCCCATCCTTGAGTTGAGTTTCATGACGGGAAGTGAGGTAGTGATAGAGAAAAGTTTCGCGAACGGAAAGCGAAGTCGAGCCAGCTCGAAGGTTTTCGTCTTGATGGCGCCGGCAAGGCCAAGATGACGGTATTCTGGATCGACAATCAGTCCGGACGTTGCAACGAAATCTCCATGACCCCAGCTTTCGATGTAGCTGAACCCGACGAGTCTGTCGCCATGAAGGGCTACGACCGCCTTTCCGCCCGTGATCTTCTGGGCGATGTATTCGGGTGTCCTTTTGGCGATGCCTGTGCCACGCTGCAGAGCTGACTCATAGATGAGCTTCACTATCAGATCAGCATATTTTGCGTCTTCAGGTTCAGCAAACTTAACTGTGATACCGTTGATTTGCATTTTGTTGAATGTTACCGAAAAATTGTTAAAATACTGTGCTTGCCCATCGCGCAAGCCGTGGCTCTCCGTACGCCAAGACCCTTTTTCTGTTTGAGTGGGGCAAACAATTTGCAAAATTACAAAAAATAATTTAGAATTTAGAATTTAGAATTTAGAATTTTTAGATTTTTCTACATATTGATGATTTATTTATGAAAATATGTGTTTTTTCAGGAAATATGAGAGGATAAATAAGCAGTAGATAAAATAAAAAGCGCATAGATTCGTGACCCGGAAGGGTTTCGTAATCTATGCGCTGGATCTGTAGAATTGTGGAGTGATTTCATAACTAATAGTATTTACCCCGTCACCGTATGGCGGGGAGAGTATAGGGCGGCGAATACGGTCATGTCGCGGCCGTCAGGGTCGATACTCGTTTGATCAACGTATCTGGGTTGTCGTTGTTTTCATCGTTTTCGTCGTTGTCAACGATATTATTCAACAATCAACCTGTACGGATGCATGAGGATGTTCATTACTGTAATGGACCGTCAGGCCTCAGCTACAGCATTGGCATACTGATGCATCGGTTGATGCGTTGATTTAACCGGCATTCAGACGGGAATGGAAGTCCTTTGGACTGAAGTCGCGAGCGACTTCGGCTGGGGACAAACCGTTCATGGTCGGGAATGACCGGGGGTGTGGCAATATGTCATTGTACTCTTTCCGGGCTTCTGGGGGAAGCGTTTTCATCGTTGTCATCGTTTTCGGCGTTGTCACCGATACGTATGAGCGAATCGACGCTTTCGACACTGAACGCGGCGCGGTGTGGACCGTCAGGCCTCAGGCCACCGTGAGGAAACCTCTGTT
Source organism: Muribaculaceae bacterium (assembly GCA_029060285.1). GTDB lineage: Bacteria > Bacteroidota > Bacteroidia > Bacteroidales > Muribaculaceae > Lepagella. The sequence goes on from JAIDUH010000093.1 coordinate 9,172, forward strand.
TCCGGATGCA
>JAIDUH010000094.1 GCA_029060285.1 Muribaculaceae bacterium
TCCTTCTTCATGAAGCGAAATCTGCTCGTAAAGCTGACGAAATCTTAATAAAAAAATAAGTCGAAACAACTTCAATAGTTAGAACTTTGTAAGCGTGAGATTGTTGTGAGATTATAGAGATAACAAACATCCAGTATAAACACACAACACACGATCCTTATGAAAAAAATCTATCTTACCCTCGTCATAGCCCTTGCAGGAATTTTTAATTTAAGTGCACAGTACACAAGTATCGTAAACCAAGCAGCCAGTATCCTTCAGACAGCCGTCATGGGTGGCATGCGCTATCGTGGCTATGTCGATGCTTCTTACACAGGAGGATTCGGTAGGCTTCAAGCGAATTTTGTAGGGGTAAGTACGGTACAAGGTTTGCAATATGCCGATTGGTTTTATATGGGAGCCGGTCTTGGAGTAGATCTTGTCACATCAAAGACTGACTCAAACAATAACGGATGGTTTGGCGATCGCCAGACGCGCACCACCGGGGTTATGATACCTATTTTTACAGATTTCAGATTCAATATTGGCGGGAGCAAAAGTCCATCCTTCTTCATAGATGTAAAGGCCGGCGGATCATTTTTGATAGGAAAGAATTATCTTGCCATAGAGAATGGCTATATCAACGGATCTGAATACTTCTTGTTGAAACCTTCGATCGGCTTGAGAATTCCTACAGGGAACAACGGAAAAAGATCGATGAACATTGGAATCACATACCAATTATTGACTTGCAACTACTGGTGGTACAATAATAGCAATTCCGGTACGTTAAATTCATTAGGAGCAACAGTCTCATATCAATGGTAAAGTAAGGAATATAGTATCAGAGAATGCGCTCCTGACGTTATTAAGACATTACTATAGCAGATGAAACGCATTTTATTATCAATATTGGCATCCGGCATGTTTGCCGCAGCCTTGGCAATCCCGGCAAAGCCGGGTTTTGTCGCATATACCCAGCCGGACGGCAGTGTCATCAACATAAAGCTGGTAGGTGATGAGCATGGACATATGGTATACTCTGAAAGTGGGAACCTTCTAATCGAGGTAGATGGATGGCTTGAGTATGCTAAGTTTGATGCGAAAGGTTTTCCGGTTGCTTCGGGAATCATGGCATCCGGGGATAATGAATCCAAGATTGGCTCAATGAAAATCCAGCCCAAGGCAAAAGTTGAAAAATGGGCTGAAATGATTGGTGCCAATAGAAATTCGAGACTTGAGAAATTGTATGCAAAGTCTGCATTCAATAAGAAATTGACTCGTTCTGAAGAGTCGGAAGATCGGCTTGTTCCCCTAAATTTCGGAAGATGCAACGTCACTTTTCCTGTGCTTGGCGAGCAAAAGGGATTGGTTATATTAGTGTCATATGAAGATATAGATTTCACATATGGCAATTATGATTATTTCCATAGGATGCTTAATGAGGAAGGTTTTAATGATTACGGATCCTTATGCTCGGCCAGAGATTGGTTCATATATAATTCAAACGGTCAGTTCTTGCCTGATTTTGACGTATATGGTCCGGTGGTATTACCCAACAACCGTGAATATTATGGAGGAAACGATGCGTATGGCAATGACAAGAGGCCAGAAGAAATGGCGATCGATGCCTGTCGGCTGCTTGATGATGAAATTGATTTCTCTTCATATGACAGAGACGGCGATGGCGTGATCGACAACGTGTTCATATTCTATGCCGGCAAGGGTGAGCACGACAGTAAAGTGGCAAATGCAGTTTGGCCACATTCTTGGGAGATGTCTTTGGCGCATCCTGATGAAGAATATATTTTTGATGGCGTCAAACTCGATCACTATGCTTGCACTTGTGAATACCCGAGCGGCTACAAGCGCCCCGATGGCATAGGCACCTTTGTGCATGAATTCAGTCACGTGATGGGTTTGCCTGATCTATATGTGACTGACTATTCAGGAGGTTTCACTCCGGGCGAGTGGAGTGTGATGGATCAAGGTCCTTATAATAATGATCGCCTTACCCCTCCTAACTATTCTTCATATGAGAAATGTGCACTTGGATGGCTTGATTTCAAGCCGTTTAAGGAAGGGAGAATGGAATTGACGGATTTGTCTACTACAAATGTTGCCTATGCATTGCCTACTGATAGCGAGAATGAGTTCTATTTCTTCGAGAACCGCCAGCAGCATGGCAATGATGAATTTATCCCCTGGCATGGTATGCTCGTGTGGCACGTGGATTTTGATGAGGAAATATGGGCTAAGAATGTTGTCAACAATAAGTCGACCCACCAATATGTAGACTTGGTAGAAGCGGACAACATCAAGTCTAAAGCGACCAGAGCATCTGATGCATTTCCGGGAAAGAAAAACATAACATCTTTCGGTTTTGACACTAAGCCCCAGCTTGCAAGCTGGTCGAAGGAGCGTCTTGCTTTTGACATCGAAGACATCGCGGAATCTGAAGACGGAATTATAAGCTTCAATGCGGTCGTTCCGAACCCGAATTCTGCTATCATAATCAAAGATGTGGAAAATAATGAGAAAGTGTATTATGATCTCACCGGGCGCAGAGTATCAAATCCGGGCAAAGGAATTTATATTGTAAATGGCAAGAAGGTGATACTTTGAAGATTGAATATAAAAGGTAGATAAAGCAATGCCCCGACAGTTTTGGAGCTGTCGGGGCATTGCTTTTTCTAATTGTATTTATGTTATTCTCCTCTATTTTCCTTATTGAAGATATGGCGCAGTCTTGAGAAAATTCTCTTTGATGTGGATTCGGTCGGGACCACATTGCTGCTGTCTTTAAGGCTTTCAATTGCGCTCTTTTCTGCGTCTGAGAGATTTTCAGGCACGTATACCATGACATTGACGAGAATATCACCCTTGACGTGTTCATTCTGGAATGCAGGAAGACCTTTGCCACGCAGACGAAGCACCTTGCCGGGTTGAGTTCCGGGGGCAATTTTCACCCTGGCTTTGCCATCGATAAGTGGTATCTCAGCGCTGCCTCCAAGGGCTGCCGTCGGGAAGTCGAGCATCAGGTTGTAGATAAGATCCTGGTCATCCCTGATTAGTTCGGAATTCTTCTCTTCTTGGATTACGATAAGAAGGTCACCATTTACGCCGCCATGGCGGGGAGCATTTCCTTCTCCTTTAAGCACAAGTGTCTGTCCATCTTGGACACCTGCCGGGATATGGAATTCGACGATAGTCTCTTTCTTCTCAACGCCGGTGCCGTGACAATACTGACATTCCTCAGAGATGACTTTTCCTTCACCGTTACATTCCGGACATACAGACTGAACCTGTTGAGCGCCCAGGAATGTCTGACGCATCTGGGTGACGTATCCCGTGCCTCCACAACGCTGACATGTATGGAATGCAGTGCCGTCTTTTGCGCCTGTGCCGTTGCAATGTGAGCAAGCAACGAATTTAGGAATCTTAAGTTTTTTGTCTACTCCATTTGCAATGTCTTTCAGGCTGACCTTGACAGTGATTCGAAGATCCGTGCCTTTATTGACCGGTTTGCGCGCACGCCCTCCGCCACCGGAGTAGCCGCGATATGTCCCGGCTCCAGCAAATGCGTCGCCGAAAATATCTCCGAAGTTCGAGAAGATATCTTCCATAGAGAAGCCGCCTCCACCAAAACCACCAAAGCCACCATAGGAGCCGCCTCCGGCACCACCGCCGAATCCTTTTGGCCCCATGTCGTGCCCATAAGCATCATAAAGCTGGCGCTTCTTGTCGTCGCTAAGTACGTCGTAGGCTTCGGCAGCCTCCTTGAATTTCTCTTCAGCTGCTTTCTGCTCAGACTCAGGCTTGTCGGAATATTTATCCGGGTGGAACTGGATGGCTTTTTTCCTGTAAGCCTTTTTTATTTCGTCGGCTGTAGCGTTTTTTCCGACGCCCAGCACTTCATAGTAATCTCTTTTTTCTGCCATGATAGTGGATCTTTAGGTGATGAGTTTTGTCGGTTACTGCGCAACAGCCACTTTTGCGTGACGAAGCACCTTGTCGTTGAGCATATATCCTTTCTGAACTGTGTCGAGCACCTTGCCCTTCATGTCTTCTGTTGGAGATGGCACTTGGGCGATTGCTTCGTGAAGGTCGGAATTAAAGACTTCTCCGGTGGAGTTCATTTCCTTGACCCCCATGCTTTCAAGATACTTGACAAGCTTATTATAGATGAGTGTCATGCCTTCAAGCACTGACTTGGCTTCAGAGTCAGACTCTGCAGCTTTAAGGCCTCTTTCAAAATCATCTACAATAGGGAGGAGTCCCTTTAGAACATTTTCTCCACCATTCTTGATGATTTCAGCTTTTTCCTTCAGAGTACGTTTGCGGTAATTGTCAAATTCTGCTGCAAGGAAAAGATATTCTTTTTTCTCTTTTTCCACTTGTGCCTGAAGCTCGACGAGCTGGTTTTCGAGAGTGTTTACCTCCTGCTCAGCCTGTGTGTCTTCAGACTCACCGGCATAGTCACCGTCGATTACAACATTTTCTTCAAGTTTGGAGTCTTCGATAGGCTCCTGCTCATTTTCCTTATATTCCTTATTATTGTTCATAGTCCTTTTTTTATTATTGTAGTAGGGGTTGAAGCCTCTTCTGCGGTTATTTCTATTGTTTCTGTAGTTCATGGTATCAAATATTGTGCCAACAAACGTTAAAATCGCTGTTCGGCTGGGTTTAAATTATCTATTCAATAATCAAACGTTCAGGAGGGCTTCGGGGTTCATTGAAATGCCGGAAAGAATGGATATGTGCTCACTTCGTTCGCACCACAATCACTTGCTCTTGGGAAATCGCTTGCTCTTGGGAAATCGCTTTCTCTTGGGAAATCGCTTTCTCTTGGGAAAATACAATCACTTGCTCTTTGGAAAATAAAATCGCTTGCTCCTGGGAAAATACAATCGCATTCTCCTGGGAAAATACAATCAATAGCTCTTGGGAAAATATAATCGATGGCTTTGTGGGGAAGAATATCATGACGCTTGTTGGATGACACATCGATGTAGTAGCTACAAAAAGAAATGCAGCTACCTTCACAGGCGGCTGCAATCTTATTTTTTCCATAATTCAATTTTAAACTAACCTAACATCATGAAACGATTTTCTTACTTTCTGAAATCAAAACAACGTATTTGTTGTGATTGTTCATGCTGTTACAATAGTTTAATAATTGAAATATTTTTGATTTATTTTTCTTCTTTCATAGCGGCAGGTTTCCTTCCCGGTTTCTTTTTCGGTGCTTTTTCCTCTGATGCTTTTTCTTTCTTTGTAGCTGCTTTCTTTTCCTTGGCGGGCTCTTCCACGATGACTGCAGCATAGTTGCTGTCTTCGGCCTCAAGGATATTCTTGCGAAGTGCTTTCGCTTCCTTTTTGAGCTGTTCGATTTCAGCAGACTGGTTGCGAATAGTAAGCAATAAGGAGTTGAGCTCTTCGTTGTCAACATTCTCCGGGAACTGCTCTTCAACCCTTACGAGGAAGTCTGCAAGAACGTTCATATAGTTTGTAAACGCTGAGAACGGGCTGTCATACGGACTGAAAGCTGCATCTGCCTGATTGTTGGTGGCCATATAGAAGAAGTGGTCGCTTCCCTGAAGATATTCCCAATCTTGCTGTATCTTGCGGTCTTCTACCATTGAAACTCGTTCTGCAATGCCGTAAAGCTTATTGAGAGCCTCACGCTGTAGATCATTACCCTTCCATGCAGACACATCAATGCGGGTGCCATCGACATATGAAATAGCAAAGGGGATAGTGACAGTATCTTGCGGTTTTAATTTGCCGATAATCTCTGACGGTGCAGTGAAACGTACCCCTTTTTCCTTACCAAAGCGGGGGAGAGCCTTCATGAAGTCAAAAATACCGGAGCTTGCAGGTATGAATCCACCGAAGGTATCCATACTGAGGAAAATATTGACGACTTGTTCTTCTGCCGGAAGTTCTGCTATCCAGTTGACGTATTTGTCAGCAGTCAATGGATATTCCGACCAGTCAGGATTGTTGAAATTGTGAGAGATATCTGCGGCGAGCTTGTCGTTGGTGAAAAGCATCTTTAGCTTTGGAGCTGTGGCTGACGTGTAGACATAGTCAGGGCTCTTCCATCCGAGGATATGCTTGGCACCCGGCACCACTACAGCCTTGAACCCGGTAGTCTGGAGGAGAGCTGCGATGTCGTCGTCGAAGATTAGTTCGGTATTGGCAAACACTTTAGGAGTCTGGCCAAAGAGATTCTTGATCACCCTGTTTTCGATGTTAATCTGGCGCAAAAACTCTTCAGGATCCTCAAGAGAAGCGAGGGAATGGGCGAAAGTACCTCCAAGGAACTCAACGCAACCCTTGTCGGCAAGTTTGCGAAGCATCTCGATTACTTCCGGTTCGGCTTGCTGAAGCTGTTCGATGGCTGTACCGGAAATAGAGATGGCGCATTTGAAGTCTTGTCCATATTCATTTGCCATATCAAGAAGAGTCTGGCACATCGGGATGTAGCTTCTCTCTGCGAGATTGTTTATGATGTCTTCATTAGCGAAGTCGTCATAATAGTAATGGTCGTTGCCAATATCGAAGAAGCGATATTTTTTGAGGCGGTATGGCTGGTGTATGTTGAGATAAAAACAAACGTTTTTCATGACTTTTTATGTTTGTTGATTGATAGATATTAATGATTTCTTGCTGCGATCACATCCTTGTATATGCCGATGACTTTTTTGCCAACCTTCTCCCATGTGATGCCATGTATCTCTTCGATTCCTTTATCTCGGAGCGTATGGTACATTGCAGGGTAGTTCAAGATGCTATGGATAGCATCAGCCATCGCGTCGATATCCCAATAGTCTGTCTTGATGACATTTGTGAGGATCTCTGCACAACCGGATTGTTTTGAAATTATGCTCGGGACACCCATTTCCATAGCCTCAAGAGGAGAAATGCCGAAAGGCTCTGAGACTGAGGGCATTATATATACATCAGAATCGCGCAGCATCTCATATACTTCTTTCCCTCTTAAGAATCCTGTAAAATGGAAACGGTCTGCAATGCCTCGTTTTGCCACGAGTTTGATCATTGCATCCATCATATCGCCACTGCCTGCCATGACAAAGCGGACATTTTTGTCTTTCTGAAGTACCTTCACGGCAGCTTCGACGAAATATTCCGGACCTTTCTGCATCGTGATACGTCCGAGGAAAGTGACGACTTTCTCCCCTTCAGTGCGACGCTTGATGTCGAGATATTCCTTATCAAGAGGAATTACCGCATTATGAACTGTAGAAACTTTCGCTGGGTTGATCCCATATTTCTCGATGACTGTGCGACGTGTCAGTTCTGAAACACACATGATATGGTCGGCATTTTCCATACCATCTTTTTCAATGGCAAACACTGTGGGATTCACGTTTCCTCGTGAACGGTCATAGTCGGTAGCATGCACGTGGATCACGAGCGGTTTGCCGGTGACGTTCTTAGCATGGATGCCGGCAGGATAAGTAAGCCAGTCATGAGCGTGAATGATGTCACATTCGATTGTGCGTGCTATGACACCTGCCACAATTGAATAGTTATTTATTTCCTCTATAAGGTTGTCTGGATACCTGCCGGAAAATTCGATGCAACCAAGATCGTTGAGCTTCATATAGTTGAAATCAGCGTAAATATGGTCGCGCAAGTCATAGTATAGTTGGGGGTTCATCACCTTGCCTATTCTGCTTTCCACATAGTC
>JAIDUH010000095.1 GCA_029060285.1 Muribaculaceae bacterium
CATATAGCCCTTGCCCAATCTAGAATTTTCAGCCAGGGTTTCCGGAGTATAATACCTCACATCTTTACCTTCTTTTCCCACAAGACGCCCTACGATATCATCAACCTGACGCTCATAGACAAGACGATCTACATAACCTTGTTTTAAAACTTCAGATGATGGCTGAAAAACAATAAATTCATTGGCCGCCTTATTCATTGACTCAGCATTCAAAGCTTTTCTACCGTCAGCAACAGCCTTACCGATATAGCTCCACATATTTCCATAGAGAGTATCAAGCTGAGCACGCGCAGGAGCACTCATTTGATTGGATATATAGGGTTCAGCAGCCGACTTGAAAGTGCCAACCTTGACGAGTGTCATCTTGACACCTATCTTATCGAGGAAATCCTTAAAGAAAAGAGTCGTGCCTCCGAGTCCCGAAACTTCGAGCATACCACCCGGATTGAGGAAAAGGCTATCAGCTTGAGAAGCAACAAAATAATCTCCCATTGTCATTGCGTCGGCATATGCGTAGACTTTCTTTCCGCTCTTCTTGAAATCAGCCACAGCCATGCGTATGGCATTTAGAGTAGCCGGGGACGCATCCGGATGGCCACATTTAATATACATAGCCTTAATATCCTTTGAGAGCTTTCCCTCCCGGATACCGTCGACAATAACATTGAGAGCTGCAGGAGACTCTACGCCATCGCCATATGCGAGTGAAAGAAAATCGATCTGGCCTGATTCAGGAGTTTCTATGATAGTCCCTGAGAGGTCAAGCACCATCACAGAATCGGAGCTAACTTTCGTAGACATAGACTCATCGTCTCCGCCTATGCGAGCAGCAACTCCAATCACGACGAGAACTGCCACCACACAAAACAGAACCATCGCAATCCATGCTCCTACAAATGAAGACAGGAGATTAAGGAAGAATTTTTTTAACATAATTTATTTAATGCATAATTCATAATGCATAATTCATAATTGATGAATTACACAAAATTGAAGATTATAGGGAGGCGATGACAGTCTTAATTTCTTCTGCGAGGGCTTCAGCCTTTGCCATAGTCTCCGCCTCGCTGTAGATTCGGATGATAGGTTCGGTATTGGATTTGCGCAAATGTACCCAAGACTCAGGGAAGTCGATCTTGACACCGTCAATGTCAGTGATCTCGCAACCTGCAAACTTATCTTTTACAGCAAGCAATATAGCATCCACGTCTATATCAGGAGTGAGCTGAATCTTATTCTTTGCGATCTGGTAAGGAGGATAGGTCTTCTTAAGTTCGCTAACCTTCTTGCCGGACTTAGCGAGCAGCGTAAGAAAGATTGCCACCCCCACGAGAGCATCCCTACCGTAGTGAAGTTCGGGATAGATCACACCTCCATTGCCTTCGCCTCCTATGACAGCACCGGTCTCTTTCATCTTCGCCACCACATTGACTTCCCCAACAGCTGCAGCATTATATTCGCAGCCATGGCGGCGGGTCACGTCGCGAAGAGCACGAGAACTGCTGAGATTTGAAACCGTAGAACCCGGAGTCTTGGAAAGGATATAATCAGCAACCGCAACAAGAGTATACTCCTCAACGAACATCTCACCATTTTCCATAACAATGGCAAGACGATCAACATCCGGGTCGACAACGAAACCTACATCAGCTTTTCCAGTCTTCATCAAGTCGGCAATCTGCGTAAGGTTTTCCGGGATAGGTTCAGGAGTATGGGCAAAATGCCCATTTGGCTCGCAGTTAAGTTCGACGACGTCTTTCACACCCAAAGCTCGGAGAAGACGAGGAATCACAGTCCCTCCAACAGAATTGACAGCATCTACAGCCACTCTGAAATTGGCGTTGGCGATCGCATCAACATCAACAATCGGAAGGGACTTCACCATATCTATATGGCGTTCGCCCCAAGTGTTGTTGAAGTATTCAGAACCCAGATCCATCACGTCTGCAAACAGGAAATCCTCTTCCTCAGCAATGCGAATGACTTCCTTTCCAGCAGCATCAGTAAGGAATTCGCCGTTACGATCAAGAAGTTTCAGGGCATTCCACTGTATCGGATTATGGCTGGCTGTCAGGATGATTCCACCGTCAGCTCCTTCTCCCACGACCGCAAGTTCAGTGGTAGGGGTGGTAGCGAGGTCAATATTTATGACATCAAACCCCATAGCCATTAAAGTGCCTATGACCAAATGAGAAACCATAGGTCCGGATATTCGGGCATCGCGTCCAACCACGATCTTACCGGTTTTTCCACCGTTGACATTCTTTATATGCTGTGCGTAAGCAGCTGTAAATTTTACAACATCTACTCCTCCGAGGCCGTCGCCATTATGTCCTCCGATAGTGCCACGAATTCCGGAGATTGATTTTATCAGACTCATGATTAAATTTAAATTTAGAATTTAGAATATAGAATTCCAAACGGGTATATACAAGCATTATAATAAGCAGCTCCCTTACTTCAGTAATTATTTCAATACTTCAGATTATGTCAAGTTTAATACTCAGCTTTGAAGTAACGTACGTTTACGAGGTAAGGAATACAGGTCGTGTTCTCACTAAGAAAACCGTAATATGATTTAAGCAAGATATTTACTTCAGAATTATAGCCGAGATAGCTTAGAGGAAGCTGTATACCTGAGCCATAATTAGAAGAGGAATTTACGTTATAATTGTTGTAGATGAAATAAGTAGATCCAATGGGATTGATAAAGTTGTCTTGGTTTCCATCCGAAGCAGCAACATCGAGGGAATTGCTGGAGTACATCGTATCTACATTGTAGCGGGTGTATGTGAAATATACAGTTGCTCCTGTCTCAGGGATTTCACGGTCGCCAACTTTAAGGACTTGCATGTAGATGTATCCATCATCATCCATACGATAATATGGAGCGTCGGGACCTACCTTAAAAACACTATCTGCAGGAATGTCGTTGCAAACTTTTTGTTGTGCCAAAAACCAGTTGCTTGCCTTTTGCTCCTTTTTAAGAAGATCGGAATAACTCTCGGTCTTGCTACAGGAAGCAAACAAGAGCAACAACATCACTATAACGGAAATGGGATTTTTCATCTTTAATCAATATTTTTTAATAAGTCGTATGTGTCTTATTAGTCTTTAATGTTATTAATTCAAATATTGGATTTATTTCATCTGGACTTGATGTCAAAATAATCAAGTTTCTCGGTCTTTCCTTTAAGATAATGGGAATACTTGGGGAACGACTCTATAAGTATTCTTCTGCAATCATCAAGAGAGCCATAGAACTCAGCTCCAGCCGCCATCACATGACCTCCACCACCAAATATTTCCTTACACATCTCATTGACCGGGAAATCCATTATACTTCTGGCAGACACTTTCACACAGTCGGCATCTTCACGCAAGAAGAAGCTGAAAGTAATGCCTCTTATCTCTGTAGGGCGGTTGACTATACCTTCGGTGTCTCCTTTTTCATAATGGAAACATTCGCATTCATCTTTATCAAGACAAATAATGGATCCGTGAAATTCGGGGAAGATCTCGAGTTTACGGGAAAGGGCATACGCCTCAAGCTTCATGGCACCAAAGCTCTTCTCCAAAAGAGCAAGACGCACGATACGATTTTTATCGCATCCTTTCTCAAGCAGACGCTGGAGAATCTCGTAGATGTCAGGGCTTTTGCAATTGACAGTAAAGTTTTTCGTGTCAGTCACCATTCCGGTCAAAATGCATGTAGCCGAGTCCAAATTCATCTGGGAGTAAAGACCAAGTTCAGCCATAACCCTGAACGAAAGCTCGCAAGTGCTCGACATATCAGGGAATGAAAAAATTATGTCGGCAAACGGAGCCGGCTCAACATGATGGTCAATTAGAACCTTAGGGCAAGAACACTCATCAAGGAGTCTTTGCATCCTGTCGAGACGGGAAGGCTGATTGAAATCGCAGCAAATCACGAGTTCCGCTTCTTTGAAAAGCATTTCGCAATATTCCTCATGACGAGTGAAAACCGCAATCTTGTCGAAACCCGGGAGGAACGACAACGACCTTGGGGCATTATCCGGGACAACAACAGTCACAGACTTGCCTAAACTTTCGAGCAGATGCATCCATCCAAGAGTGCTACCAATAGCATCTCCATCAGGCCGGACATGACAAGTCAATACAATAGCGGAAACGCTATCCAGAAGTTTGTCGAATTTATCAACCTTTCGCGAATCTAATATCTTATCCATTAATTATCACTTATTTATCATCTTCACGGCATCCATTAAAACAATAATGAACTGAGGCAATTCAATAAAAATTGCATCTACCGATAGATTTCAAAAGGCAAAGATAGCAATTTTTGATGAATTTTTAGTAATTTTGCAGTAGATTTTTTTATTCAACTTTCGCGAGCGACGGTTGAGGGTTATGGGGTTATGAGGTTAAGGGGGCAGGGAATCAGGGAATTCATCGGATTATTAATTAATTGTTACGACTAAAAAATATGCATAGCAGAGAAGAAAAGATGGAGGCATTCGGAAAATTGCTTGACGTGCTTGACACACTCAGAGAGCAATGTCCATGGGATAGAAAACAGACTAACGAATCTCTTCGTCCAAACACAATAGAGGAGGTCTATGAGTTATGTGATGCTCTTATTGGAGAAGATGTCCCCAATATCAAAAAAGAGCTTGGAGACGTACTCCTTCATGTGGCATTCTATAGCAAGATAGCAGATGAGAAGGGGCAGTTTGACATTGCTGACGTATGCACAGCCCTGACCGACAAACTTATTTTCAGGCATCCGCATATCTATGGAAATGTAAAAGCAGACACCCCGGATGCAGTGGCTGACAATTGGGAGCAGATAAAGCTTAAGGAAAAGGATGGGAATAAGACAGTCTTATCGGGAGTGCCGGGATCGCTTCCAGCTCTCATAAAAGCTTATCGTATTCAAGAAAAAGCGGCGCATGTAGGTTTTGACTGGGATTCAGCTGATCAAGTGTGGGATAAGGTTAAGGAAGAAATGGCTGAAGTAGAGACCGAAATGAAGTCAGGGAATAAGGAAGGGGTAGAGAAAGAATTCGGCGACCTTTTCTTCTCAGTAGTAAATGCGGCAAGGCTCTACGGAGTTGTTCCTGAAAATGCGTTGGAACTCACCAACAGGAAATTTATCAGAAGATTCAATTATCTTGAGGCCAAGACTAAGGAAATGGGAAAGAATCTCAAAGATATGACCCTCGCGGAGATGGATGAGATATGGGATGAAGCTAAGAAATTGGAGCAATGATTCTTTGTATCACTGAGAAACCAAGTGTCGGTGCCGATATAGCCAAAATTCTTGGCGCGGAAGTAAGGCGTGATGGATATTTCGAAGGGAATGACTATTGCGTCACTTGGACCTTTGGCCATCTATGTGAGCTAAAGGATCCGGCTGATTATACCCCGGACTGGAGGCGATGGTCGCTTTCAGCACTTCCTATGATACCGGAGCGATTTGGTATCAAGCTGAAAGATGACAAGGGAATCCAACATCAGTTTGAAGTGATAGAGCGCCTGATCAAGAGATGTGATAAGGTGATCAACTGCGGCGATGCCGGTCAAGAGGGAGAGCTGATACAAAGATGGGTGATGCAGAAAGCCGGATGCGACAAACCTGTAGAACGACTCTGGATCTCATCACTTACGGATGAATCCATAAGGGAAGGATTTCAACATCTAAAACCTCAGAAAGAATTGGAGAGCCTTTATATAGCGGGGCTTTGCCGTGCCATTGGAGATTGGATATTAGGGATCAACGCTACAAGGCTGTATACGTTGAAATATGCCGAGAGAAACGACAGCCGGAATAATGTGCTCTCAGTGGGAAGGGTACAGACCCCTACCCTCGCCCTTGTAGTCAACAGACAGAAAGAAATAGAAAACTTTGTGCCTACGACTACTTACGAACTGCGTACATTATACCGTGACGTGACGTTCACATCTAATGTCAAGGCGTTCAAAACGGAGGAAGAGGGGCAGGGGAAACTGAAGGAAGCGGCAGAAAGCGAATTTGAGGTGACGGAAGTCACAAAAAAGAAAGTGAAGGAAGCTCCACCTCGACTCTTTGACCTTACCAGCCTTCAGGTGGAAGCCAACAAGAAATATGGCCTCAGTGCAGATGAGACACTTAAAACCATCCAAGCGCTCTATGAAAAGAAACTTACCACTTATCCTCGTGTAGACACGACATATCTTACAGATGACGTCTATCCGAAATGCGGACCAATTCTTAACGGACTCGGCTACTATCAAGAGGTATTGAAACCGATAAGAGGGAAAAAGCTTTTGAAAAGCAAGAAGGTCTTCGACAATTCTAAAGTGACTGACCATCATGCAATCATACCTACCGGTGTTCCGGCACAGATGCTTTCGAAGCCTGAGTGGCAAGTGTACGACCTTGTAGCACGTCGATTTATATCTGTTTTTTTTCCTGACTGTGTTTTTGACCAGACTCAAATCAAGGGGAAGGCAGGAAAAATTGAGTTCAAGGCATCGGGAAAGAGAATTGCAGAGCCTGGATGGAAAAGCGTGTATGATTGGAATAACGGGAATGACAAGTCTGTCTCAAAAGATGAATCCAATGAAGATGGTAAAGATCAGGAGAAATCATTGCCGGAATTTGTAAAGGGTGAAACGGGACCACACAAACCGTTTTTAGGAAAGAAGACCACTACCCCACCAAGTTATTATACAGAAGGAACACTGCTTAAAGCAATGGAGACAGCAGGAGCATCTGTAGATGATGAGGAGTTGAGGGAAGCTCTGAAGGCTAACGGTATAGGCAGACCTTCAACTCGTGCAGCTATTATCGAGATACTCTATAAACGAGCATATATCAGGAAGCAAGGTAAGTCACTGAGGGCTACAGATGCCGGCATTGAACTTATCGGTCTGATCAAGGAAGAGCTCCTCAAGAGCGCAAAGTTGACAGGCATATGGGAAGGACGCCTACGTGCCATTGAGAGAGGAGATTACAGTGCATCCGAGTTCATAGCACAACAAAAAGGAATGATTAATGAGATTACACTGTCGGTGCTCCGCGATCCTTCGAACAGGCGAATCACTCAGGTTGTAGAGACAGTAAAGACAAAAAAGAAAGCTTCTTCAAAATCCTCATCTTCGAAAACCGATAAGCAATGAGCGAAACCGTTCAGTATATAATAGTGGGAGTCATTTTGATTGCTTCCGCGACATGGATTGTTGTCAAATTTAGTAGGAAGAAACAGAGCAAGTATTCTGGATGCTGTGGCTGCAGCCTTCAAGATGCTTGCTCCAAGTCTACGCCTCTTAAAAAACAAGAAAAGCCGTCTTGTTGCGACAAGACGACTTTTAACAAAACTATCAGTCGTTGATTTATCTGCGGTTGCGTTGCTCAGCTTGGGAGCGGATGTTTCCGCTTACTGATGATACAGAATCGGAGACATTGAAATTTGCAGGATATTTTCTTACACTGTCCGGGCTAACGTAAGATCTTACATCTATATCATTTTCTATCTCCTGTCCGAAACACAGTATCGGAGAAAGGAGAATAATAAGCAATAACACTTGTCTCATAATCTTAGTAGGTTTAACGTTTTTCTATATAACGCAAAAACTTTGAAAAAGTCCTACTATGACATATTATTAAGAATTATTTTTTATTAGATCGAATAGAATGCGCATCTCACTATATGCACCGTTGGGATTAAGTTCATGATTTTGCATCGATATCATCGAATTGCGAATCGCTTCTTTGAGATCACCTCCTTTAAATGTAAGGTATTGATGCAAACCACCACACTTCTTGAAAAAATCTATTCGCTTCTCATATTCCGGAAGGAATTTGCGGAGTTCCGGTTTCAATGGATTAATTTTTTCATAAGAGGAAAATAAGCCAGTAGAAAGTCGGAAATAATAATAAAACCATATTTCAAGACACGGACTATTTTCAATAATTATTATTTCAGTATTGCCTCCTGTCTGAGAATTTTTTATCTTCTTCCCAGAATACTTCTTTACAAATGAATTGTACTCCCGCTGTTCTTTTACTCCGGATTTATTGTCTTTGTCAATAAGACACAATATCTTATCATATCCTTCTGCTATACATTCCTCGACTCTGGAAATAAGATATTCCATGCCATCCTTGACTATTTTAGGGTAAACATTGGCATTCAGCAAGCCTTGAACTGATAGAAGATAATATTGCTCAGTAGGGCCTTCTCCTATGACTGCGACACCTCCACCTCTTTTAATTGGACGTTTAGACCGTTCGGATCGTCTCATAGCAATTTGGATTTTACAGTAAGAAACGGGGATCCCACAGATGGACGTGCACCAAATTTTCCAAGCTTATAAGCATTGAAAATAGATGCATTTTTATGAAGATTAAAGTCATCAGCAGAGAATAGTTCTGTTGAAGAACTTTCCTTATCCTTCTCTGTGAACCAAACCATATCTCTTCTCATGAAGTCTTCTGAAAGTATCAATTGGTCATGCACAGTAAAAAGCATTTGAGCACTACTATCATTTGAAAGGAACGTCTGTAAAAAGAAAACGAGCAAGTCGTAATGAAGGGAATCATCGAGTTCATCAATTATCATAAATCTCCCCTCATTAATCACTTCATACAACATATCCATTTTTTCAACAAATGATAGAGTTCCAGAGGACTCTGATTCAATAGGCATAATGAAGTAGCCTTTGGAATATGAATGTGTAAACTCAATTTTAGTATCCTTCTCGATCTGACGACTAACAATATCACATATATTGAAATCCGCTTCTTTTACCGCCTGCAGTAAAAAAGACTTCCGATCAGGCTGCGACAATGTTTCTCTCAAAAGATTAATAATATTTTGCTTTTTTTGAGGGACAAAAATAGATTGACGAATGTATTTAACAACTTTTTCAAATGCCGGCGCATCTACAGAAATTTTATTATAGGCAGATAATACACTATGATTAGGAAGAGTATTCGTTACTATGGCTTGTGAAGTCTTACTATCCAAACTTACATTTTTACCAAAAATAATCTCCGGCAGATTTGTAGTGTAATTGTGTCTCCGCTCATAAAACATCGACAGCACACCATTTGGATTAAATTCTAATAATTCGCAAACTATTTCAGAGGAATTATATTCAATCTTGTAGGTATATTTAACACCATCAATAAAGAAAGATAATTCCATCTTGGTATTCTCCCCATCACGTATGGCAAATGGACGATAAACTATTTTCTCATCTTTGGAGAAGTGTGGAGTATAGAGTTTATCCCAAACATCTGCAATGGCATAGAGAAGATTGGTCTTTCCTGATGCATTTGCTCCATAAATCACTGACATTCTAAGGAGTCTGGTTTCAAGATTAGTTTTGGGATGCTTGACCTTCACTATTAGACTTTCCTCCGATGTTTTATCAGAGGAAGCCTCAAATGATATTTCTTGACGAGAGTCGAAGGAGAGAAAATTCTCTACAGAAAAGTCTTGAATCATACTTTTTAGCGCATTATTCGTAATTCACTTACAAAATTAGCATAAAAAAAATAATAATCCAAGATTATTTAAAGAATTTATTATAATAATAATTCAGATATAGAAGTTATTTCGACTTATTTACGAAAATAAAAATGAAGCGAAATCTGCTCGCAAAGCTGACGAAATCTTAATAAAAAAATAAGTCGAAACAACTTCATAAAATATAAGAGTAGAGAATTATTGGAATACATTATCAATCACCTTCAAAAAGATTTGTATAACCTCAGAAGTTTATTGCATTCATATATATTGACGTGCAGCCTACTGATCTTGGTACTAAGATTGACTTTTGCAATGCTTGCAGATTATTTTTGAGATACGCCTGAAGATTTGGTCTGCTTTGCTTTAGCGTAGTTTACGAGGATGACGCCGGCAACGATGATGACGAATGAGACAGGCTGATACCAATGAAAAGAGTCCATCTTGGCAGCTATTGCAACAACTGTAGTGATTACCGGGACAAGATACTGATAAAATGCCAAAACATCACTTCCTACAAGCTTGATGGCCGGAGGAGTCACGAGGTAGCAGTATACTGTCGGGAAAAGGATGATGAATCCAAGAAGCAACCAAGGCATTGCCTTTCCGTGAGTGAATATAGGCATATTGGGGGAGATGGAGAAAATAAGCGGAGAAGAAAGGATTGCCGTAAACAAAAATACCCATTTCATAAGGCTTACAGTACCATATCGCTGAGATGGGCCTTCGATTATCACCAAGTAGATGGCATAGGTCACGGCACAAACGACAGCGAAAAGATCACCTACCAGACGTCCTGAATCAAAATTACCTCCTCCGAGAATCACGAGCAACGCACCTCCAAGAGCTATCACCATACCCACAATCTCAAGCACGGAGACATGCTCATGCTTGAATATTGCATTTATTATGACTACAAGAATAGGTTGGAATGTCAGTATGATGGCGATATCGATGGGAGAAGCTGTATTGAATGCAAGAGAGAAAACATATACAAATCCGAGCATCATGAGAGCAGAGGCCCAAAGGAGCTTCCAATCACCATGCTGAATCTTTTCTTTCTTCACGAATAGGGATATAATCCAAATTATTACGGTGGCACCGAAGATGCGCCCAAGGGCAACCCCTGAAGCAGAAATCCAATCCGGGATAATGGCCTTGTTGGCAGGTTCATTAAGACCCCAGCATATAGCAGCAGACAATGCGAGAAGATTGCCCCAAATCATTGCGGAAGTACGACTCTTCTTTGACGTCGGTGTAGATGTGTTGTTCATAGATTTAAGCGTTTAATAGTTATATAGTCTAAGTGTTTATTTTGAAGTTGTTTAAACTTATTTACGAATTCAAAAAATCAATATAAAACACTAAAAATATGATTCTTTTTATTAAT
>JAIDUH010000096.1 GCA_029060285.1 Muribaculaceae bacterium
ATCGTAAGGGCTTGGCAATGCCACGGCCTCGTAATGTGCTGATAGCATCCATTATGATAGCACTCCGTGAGGGCTACCGGGATATATATATCGTAGGAGCTGACCACACATGGAGCCGTGACCTATGGGTAGACGACAAAAACCGGGTGATATCAGTCCAGAAACATTTCTATAAGGACAATGACAAGGAATTTGAGCGAGTTGCGCAGGAATACGCCGGCTATCATCTGCATGATATCCTGAATAGCCTGACTATTGCTTTCCGCTCCTACCATCAGATAGCCGCCTACGCCGCTGAAATCGGAGCCAAGATCACCAACTGCACTCCGGGAAGCTTCATTGACGCATTCCCCCGCGCCTCATTATGATAAATAACTCGACGACAACGATGACAACGACGACAACGATGACAACCAAGAAAGGTCTACTCGCCCTATCACCAATGCTGGTCTTCCTGCTTCTATATGTCGCAGTCTCCGCAATAATAGGTGATTTTTACAAGATCCCCATTTCCGTAGCTCTCCTCGCCGCATCTATGTGGGCTATCGTGATCTACCGTGGGAAAAGTTTAAAAGAGCGTATCGAGACTTTTTCTGAAGCTGCAGCCGACAAGGATATCATCTATATGATATGGATATTTGTGCTTGCCGGGGCATTTGCTTCTGTAGCCAAGGAAATAGGAGCGGTAGAGGCTACTGTCAATTTCACCCTAAGCATCTTCCCTCCTCAATATATTGTGCCGACACTCTTTCTTGCAGCATGTATCATTTCTTTTTCTATCGGAACTTCTGTAGGGACAGTAGTTGCCCTTACTCCTTTGGCAGCCGAGCTCGCTTCAGCCGAAGGGGGCAACGTGGCTTTTTTTGTAGGCATAGTATTGGGTGGAGCTTTCTTCGGAGACAATCTATCTTTCATTTCCGACACGACCATTGCTGCTACCCGTTCGCAAGGGTGTCAGATGCAAGACAAGTTCAAGGTCAATCTGTGGATTGCTTTGCCGGCTGCCATAATCACGCTGGTTTGCTACCTGTTTCTTGTGCCTGATGTTGCCGTCATAGAATCTCATCAGACCGGTGATCCTTGGTTGATGTTGCCATATCTCGTCGTAATTATTACTGCCATTCTCGGATTGAATGTCACTCTTGTCCTTACGTTAGGAATAGGATGCGCCATAATTTTAGGTGCGGTCAAAGGCATTGCCCTTCTCGATATGGCTGGTTTCGCAGGTTCAGGTATCGAGGGTATGGGTGGATTGATTATCATTACTCTCCTTGCTTCCGGGATGCTTGGAGTGATCAAGGCATGTGGAGGCATCAGCTATATCCTCAATGTTCTCACAAAAAGGATTTCAGGTCTGCGAGGAGCCCAAGCCACTTTGGCAGTCCTTGTCGGGATTGTGAATCTGTGCACTGCCAATAACACAGTGGCAATCATCACGGTAGGAAGTCTGTCGAAAGATATTTCAGAGAAGTTTGGCATAGATCCCCGGAAAAGTGCCTCGATTCTCGACTCGGCTTCTTGCGTGGTGCAGTGTCTGATTCCGTATGGTGCGCAGACTCTGCTCGCTACATCTCTTGCAGGAATTTCTCCGGCAGCTCCCTTCCCTTACCTTTATTATCCGTGGGCTCTTGGATTAAGCCTGCTGCTGTCGATCATCTTCCTGTTTCCAAGACGCTATTCGCATATGAGATAACGAGTCACTCCGACTTCTCTGAATTGATCAGCTGTCTTTTGAGTCGGATTGACCACCACAGTCAGGTTGGGATAAGCTTTGGCTGTCGGGAGATCGTCAGGATGGTCGGTGATGAACGATTCGAGACGTAGGTTTTCTTCCTCCAGTAGTTTTTCAATGCCATTACGTTTGACATTTCCGCTCATTTCCTCATAATCCCCTTGATTATCGGTAAATTTAGTGGCAACGGCTCCTTCATATCCCAACAGACGGCACAATGGAAGTGAATACTCTTCAATGGCAGCCGTGGCAATATATGACAGGCACCCGATCTTGCGCCTTGATTCCACAAGATCCTTGACATCAGGATTGATCTCCTGGGCAATTATCTCAGCCAAATCTTCCCAATCAGATTCCTCTAGATGGCGCCGTGCGATGTCGGTAAGATGCCATTTCATCTTGCTATGGTTGATTAGCCTGAGACTTCTTAGCCATATCTGCCATAATGCACTTATGGCAGCTCCGGGAGCACGTCTTTTAATAAGTATTTTTGGAAGACGCTTCATGAAAATATGCATTGAGTTGCCGGAAATCAATGTGCCGTCAAGATCGACAAAAGTGACTCCTTTCAGCGGTGTTTGTAATCGTTCGACCATGGGAATCTTAATAAGGTTTTGTTTCGGTAAAGTGTGAAGTCTGCATGGATATGGGGATGTCCGGTAGTCTCAGTCATCACTGCTATCCTGATTTCGGCTTCAGGGTTAATTTCCTTTAATGCCGCGGATATTGCAAATAGAGTGTCGCCACTGTCTATTGCATCATCTATCACTAATATGTGAGGTGTATTTGCTTCTTGGAGTATGGAGACCAATCCCTCAGGGAGTTCCACTTTAGGAGCAGGGGCACGCCCTTTGACATTCCTGCGCAGCGACAATAATTTTGACTCAGCCATCCTCATTAAGTTGAGAATGCTTGTAGGAAGACACCTCAAAAGTCTATTGACCGTTCCGTTCTTGTGCTTTGTAGACGGTCTTTGGAGTTTGACATCGAATCTTGCCCCATATCTATCTTCCGGGAAATGGCGGCAGAATGAATCGCATACGAATGCTCCTCCGCGTCTGACCGCGACAAGCGCATCAAATTTCTTGCACTCATTTTCTGCCACCATCATCGCGAGCTGCTCCGCATGCCGTTCGAATGCGTTGGGATCTAATGTCAGGACTTGCATAATAATCGTATTGCCGGCATTCCCAAATAAGATGCGAGCGCACCGAGTTTGTTTTTTAGCCTCACCTTTCCATCGGCCAGTTCGTTAAAGCGTTGCTCCTTGATGATCTTGAGGCAACGATCTTGCTGCTCCGGATTGTCGATACCGTTGCGGAGCATTTCGACAAGTATATTGAAATGTGCGCTGAAACGACGGTCGAGGGCAGCCTTGTACAGTTCAGGGGAACGGCTTTGCATATGCTCTACAATCCTGTCAGTGACATCAAGCACATCGAGGCGTGAATCGCTCCATGTGTTGATGAAACTTGTCGGATTGTCGCGGTAAAAATATACAGTGCGCTCCAATATGCACACTTTTTCTGTGCGTTCGAACGCCTGGTAGAAAAGATCAAGGTCTTCATACCAGCAGCGTCTGAACCGAAGCGGACTCGTGCCGTTGAATATCGACGACCGAAAAAGTTTCCCGCAGGCACTGTTGAGGATTTTCTTCTGATAGAGTCCTATAAGTATTGCCTTGTCGGAGGAGACAGTCTCTGCACTCCCCTTTCCTTCAGGCATGCTCGTCGGCACTTCCCTGATATAGTTCCCGGTGACAATCCCGGCTCCGCTTCTCTCAGCATGCTCCATCATTAAGGAGAGTGCATCCGGAGGCAACACGTCGTCAGCATCAAGGAATGATATCCAGTCTCCGACCGCCACGTCTATTCCTGCATTTCTGGCGGCTGACAGCCCGGAGTTGGACTGGCTTATGAGTCTGAATCTGGGATCGCGTTCGCAGTATTCGAGACATATGGAGCGGGAATTGTCGGTCGACCCGTCATCCACAAGTATGGCCTCGAAGTCTACATATGTCTGTGTCTGCAACGAAGACAATGCATCTCGCAGCCACTTCTCTGCATTATAGACGGGGACGATTACAGATATGATTTCCATAAGACTTCAAAAAGATTCGATGATGCAAAGTTAATGATTTATTGTGGAAATGCCAAAAGAAAGAGCCACTGCAATGCTTGCAATGGCTCTCTATGATATCTTTTCGACTGAATTTTATAGTTCGGGTTCTTCTACGAAGTCATCCTTGCCGACACCGCAGACAGGGCATACCCAATCATTGGGGATATCTTCAAACGCTGTTCCGGGGGCGATGCCGCCATCAGGATCACCTGCTTCGGGATCATAAATCCAATCGCATACTTCACATCTGTATTTTTTCATAGTCAGATAAATTTAAAGGGTTTCTAAATCAGTTTTCACTCTTAAAACCAAATTACCCCCATTTTGGTTTAATATATAGTAGCGAATTTTTGATTTTTTTAGAAAGTCCGAATAAAAAATTCTAAATTCTAAATTCAATTCTAAATTACAAATTACAACAATGGATAAATACCAAGAAGTGATCGCAGCGTCAAAAGTGACCGGCAATGATGAAGTCGTAAAGGATGAAGTAAAGAAGATAGTGGATGAGGCGGGCAAATACGCATCAAAAGAAGTTTATGAATTCCTTCTGAATTCTATCGACCTCACAACGCTCGCAACCGACGACAGCGTGAAAAGCGTAGTGGCCTTCACTGAAAAAGTGAATAATTTTGACAGCGACTATCCTCAATATAAGAATGTAGCCGCTATATGCGTGTATTCCAATTTCGCAGAAGTGGTCCGCAATACCCTTGACGTACCCGGTGTTGATGTGGCGGTCGTTGCCGGCTGCTTCCCGAGCGCCCAGACTTTCATTGAAGTGAAGGTGGCTGACGTGGCTATGGCAGTCCTTGGAGGCGCAGACGAGGTGGATATAGTATTCCCGGTGGGAATGTACAAGGATGGCGACTATGAAGGTCTTTGTGATGAAATTATCGAGATGAAGCATGCTGCACGTGGCGCAAAACTCAAGGTGATTCTTGAAACGGGACTTCTAAAGACAGCTGAGGATATCCGCAGGGCTTCCCTGCTATCCCTTTATAGCGAAGCAGACTTCCTCAAGACTTCCACAGGAAAGATTTATCCCGGGGCAAGCCTGGAAGCAGCTTGGGTGATGTGCCAATGCATCAAGGAATATTATCAGGCTACGGGCCGCAAGGTTGGCTTCAAATGCTCCGGAGGGGTCCGCACTACAGAAGATGCGCTTAACTACTACGCAATCGTGAAAGAAGTGCTTGGCGACGAATGGCTCTGCCACGACCTCTTCCGCATCGGTGCAAGCTCCCTTGCCAATGCCGTACTCTCCTCTCTGGAAGGCACTGAAGTAAAATATTTTTAATATCCCGACCAGTACGAGGGATCCGG
The DNA here is from genome assembly GCA_029060285.1 of Muribaculaceae bacterium. Classification (GTDB taxonomy): domain Bacteria; phylum Bacteroidota; class Bacteroidia; order Bacteroidales; family Muribaculaceae; genus Lepagella. Next base: position 5,180 of record JAIDUH010000096.1, read on the forward strand.
AATCATGATGAAGACTTTATATCTAATACCGGCACGGGGCGGCAGCAAGGGGATTCCCGGAAAAAACATCAAGAATTTTTTAGGAAAACCCTTGATCTGCCATACTATAGACCAGGCACGGGAAGCCGGAGCTGACGATGCTGACATCTGCGTAAGCACTGATTCGGAGGAAATCCGGAAGGTGGTGGAGGATTATGGTCTCAAAGTTCCTTTCTTGAGGCCAGAAAGTCTTGCGACTGACACTGCCGGGACATACGGAGTGATTCTCCATGCTCTGGAATGGTATATTGAGCATGGCATAGAGTATGACCGGGTCGTGCTTCTGCAGGCCACTTCTCCCCTTCGGCGTCCTGAAGACATCACCCGGGCCATCGAGGCTTGGAAGCCCGGCATCGACATGGTGGTCAGTGTATGCGAGGCTGCTACCAATCCTTACTATAACGCATTCGAGACAGATGACAAGGGAAACCTGCACATCAGCAAGGGCGACGGGCATTATACGCGCCGCCAGGATGCGCCGAAGGTGTGGGAATATAATGGTGCCGTGTATGTGATGGATGTGGCGTCGCTGCGGAAAATGCCCATGTCTGAGTTCCCTGTGCGCAAGCCATATGTCATGCCTGTGGAACGCTCGGTGGATCTGGATACCCCTGCGGATTGGATTCGGGCTGAACAGCTTTGCGGCGCGCGTGGCGGCGGTGACGCTCCAGCATAGCACGGTGGCGGGCAGCGCGTTCCTTTTTGCGGGCTGCCTTTTCATCTTTCTGATGCTGCTGGAGCTCTCTATGGGCTGCCAATTTTTGCTGCCGCTCTTTTTTCACCCGGGCTTCGTCCCTGCCTTGGATGATACTTTTCACGTCCTCAGCCAAATCCTTGTCTACCCCCATATTCTTCAGAGCTCTTGCAGCCATCAATCCTCCGACATGTTCGTGGCGAGGATAGCGCATCACGCCGGATTTGTCGCGCACAGCTGTGCGAAGCATCCCGACATTTCCGAAGAATGCCGCCAAGCGTTGAGCCTCATCCTCTATTCCTTCATCTTCAAGACGAGCCACTGCTTCGACTGCAATCTCGAGCAACGATTTATCGCCGGACTCCGGAACACACTCCGACATCTCGCGCATCAGTTGGTTCATATATTGCAATCCCCCGATTTCGACAAGCCGGCCAAGAGAAGCCTTTACATTATGCCCGAAAAGCATCTTGCGGAACTCGCCGCCCCAACGCTCCCGTGAGACTATTGCCAATCTTTCCACACTCTTCTTCAATGCCTCCATGGTCGCCTCGTCGATCTTCCAACCGAAACGTGCGGCAAAACGCAGGCAGCGAAGAATACGGACCGGATCATCATCAAAGGTTTCATACGGGTCTAACGGTGTACGTATTATTCCCTCTTTTATGTCATGGACGCCACGCCCCGTCATATCCAGGATTTCCCCTGTCTTTATGTTGCGGTAAAGGGTATTGACCGTAAAATCCCTCCTGAAACAATCTTCCTCAATATTTCCGCTGACTACCTCCGGACAACGGCTCGTCTTGTCGGTGTATTTCTCAGCGCGGGTCTGGACTACCTCAATCTCTTCATCAGGAAACTTGCGCAGACGGAGTTTTGCAGTTCCAAACTTACGGAACAACACCGGCATGTCCACCAGATATTTATGACGCAGAAGCCACATAGCGAAATTCACACCTCCATTGGGCAGATCGACTGCTATGTCTACATCATGAATAGGCGCTCCCAGGATTTCATCGCGCACACAGCCTCCTACGGCATAAAGATGGCCCTCCCATTTTGTGCCTTCACTTATCTGCCGGAAATATTCCAGGATCTTATGATATGTATTGTCTGTCATAATCAAGTTTAGCAAGCTCAACTTGGGTTATAGGGTTATGATCATTGATTTATGGTAGCCACAGCGGTCTTCTTTATATGCTTGATCTGCCATGCAAGCATAAAGCCCGCCACGATCGTGGAAAGAAAGTCTCCTATTGGGAAGCAGGTCCAGACTCCATCAAGCCCGAACATCGGAGGCAGAATCATAAGCGCAGGTATCAGAAAAATCACCTGACGTGTAAGCGACAGGAAAATTGATTTCGTTGCCATACCGAGTGACTGGAAATAATTTGTGACCACTATCTGGAAGCCGACCATCCAGAATCCGATTGTAGTGATGTGCAGGCAATTGACAGCACACGTAATCTGATCGGCGTCCTGCATGAACAGCTTGGCGATCATATCGGCATTCGTTGCCCCGATGATCGAGCCCGTAGTTGTGATACATACTGCAGTAAAGGCTGCCATCTTGAGCGTCCGGAAGAGTCGATCGAATTTCCTTGCTCCATAATTATAGCCCAAAATAGGCTGCATGCCTTGGCAGATACCTATCACCACAAACACAAATATCGTCACAAAACGATTGAATACCACTACAGCCGCAATAGCATCGTCGCCACCATATTTGAGCAGAGACGTATTGACTATCGCATTTACACAACTTCCCGCCACATTGATCAGGAATGGCGACATGCCTATGTACAATATAGAGGTAATGACTCGCCAATTGAACTTAAATGTTCCTCTTTCGAAATGAAGGGTGGTATCCTTACGGAAGAAATGCTGCATGACGAATATAGCCGTCACCACCATGGAAATGTCTGTAGCTATCGCGGCTCCCTTGATGCCCCACTTGAAACAGAACAAGAACAAGGGGGCAAGTATACAATTGAGGCCGGCTCCGATCATATTGGTCCACATAGCTTTTTTTGGATAGCCCGAAGCACGCATCACATTATTGTAGCTGAACGTTAGGTTCATCAGCACCATTCCTGGAAGCACCCACGTAAGGAATTCCTTAGCATACGGCATACTGGCATCCGAAGCTCCAAACAGACGAAGCAATGGCTCAAGGAATATCGCAAAGGCAGACGTGTAGAGAATACCGATAAGGATGGTGAGCTGTACGGAATTTCCGAGAATGACAGCTGCCCTATGATGATCTTTCTGTCCGAGGACAATTGATATCCTGGTCGCAGCACCGGCGCCGATCAGCATGCCAAAAGCCGTCCCGAGGTTCTGCACCGGGAATGTCACCGCAATTCCGGCTACTACATTAGGGTCGTCAATTGCATGCCCTATCACTATCGAGTCAATGATATTATATAGGGCCATGACCACTGTTCCAATTACAGCGGGCAGACTATATTTCCATAAAATCTTGCCGATAGGAGCAGATGAAAGTTCTTTCAAGCGGGCATCCGATGACTCGTTGCCGGATATTTCTTTGGTCTTATCACTCATTTTTGCATAAGATATTTTATAGTGGATTCCATTATAATAAACAATCACAATTTTTTATTGTTATACAGATATAGCATAAAATTCCCAAAATGTTATTATATTTGCATCCGTGATAAAACACTAAACATATCAAATACTAATCTTAAACACCCAAAGACAATGAAAATCAAAGCATTATCTTGCGTATTCCTTGCTGCTCTCATACTTTTGGCAGGATGTAACACAACTAACCTTGGTAAAGGAGCTGCTATCGGCGGCGGCGGTGGCGCAGCATTAGGTGCAGGAATCGGCGCCCTTATCGGTAAAGGTAAAGGAGCCGGAATAGGCGCTGGAGTAGGAGCCGCTGTCGGAACTGCAGTCGGAGCCATTATCGGAAAGCATATGGACAATCAGCAGAAGAAACTCGAAGAGGAACTGAAGAATGCAGCTGTGGAGAAGACTGAAGTAAACGGCACTCAGGCTATCAAAGTGACTTTCCCGGGTGGTATCCTTTTCGCAACCGGCAAGTCAAACATTCAGCCGGCTGCTCAGGCAGAACTCACATCTTTCGCTGAGTCTCTTAAGCAGAATCCTCTCACCGACGTTGCCATCGGCGGATATACTGACAACACTGGTTCTATGGCAGCGAATACAAAGGTTGCTGATGCACGCGCAAATGCAGTTAAGGTATATCTTGAAGGCCAAGGCATTGCCGGCGACCGTATCAAAGCTCAGGGTTATCCAATGACCGACTATGTCGCAAGCAACGACACTGAGGCAGGGCGCGCACAGAACCGTCGCGTAGAAATCTACATCTACGCTTCTGACGACATGGTGAAGGCTGCAGAAAACGGCGAACTAAACTAAACTGCAAGTTTGCATGAATCGCCGGATTCATGAATAGAATTATATATCCACCCTGTGACTTCATATCTCACAGGGTGGTTCATCATATATATTGCATTTTACAAAGACAATAACTTCCTGATTACGACCAGTATGAGAAATATAGGTTTGCCGTTTCTTATCCCTTTTGTTGCAATATTCACTATCTTTTTATGCCCGACACGCTCAGAGGCCCAGATACTTGTGCCGGAAGGAGTCACCGAAAACACCGATTCCATCAAGAAATCGATGGACATCGGCCCGTTCTTTGGCCTTTATAAAGACAATTACTTCGCTGTCGGCACCGACCCCTTCCACACCCCCAACAAATATAATTCCGGAGTTAAATTCCAACTTTCAATTTCCCAACGACTTACAAACGCCACGCTCCCTTGGGGAACATATCTATACCTGTTCTTTACAGAAAAAGTGTTCTGGGAAGTTTTCCAAAATTCAATGCCAATGAGCGACTTGAACTTCAATCCAGGCATTGGATGGTCAAAACCATTCTTCATCAAAGACCGATATTGTGGCAAAATGACCCTTATTCTTGAACACGAGAGCAATGGCAAGGATGGGGATGCTTCGCGTTCCTGGAATAAAGTGTCGCTTGCAGGGAGTGCCTACGTCACCGACTGGCTTTCTGTACACGCAAAGTACTGGTATCCTATTGTCGACGGAATGAACAACAAGGATATTCTTAAGTACAGCGGGATTTTTCAAATGGGGTTCCAGCTGAATTCCCACGACCGCCGATGGACTCTGGCCACCACTTTCGTAAAGCGCCAAGGATGGAACTTGAATTTCAACTCCAATATCCAGCTCGGCTGGCGCATCCACAAAGCATCAAACCAATACTTGTTTCTTGACTTCTACAATGGATACGGAGAAGGACTTTTAGCCTACAAGCAATTCCATAATCGCCTGCGTGTCGGTATTCTTATACGACCTAACCTTTTCTCCGAGTATTGATTTGCCCCGGGAAGCTATCTGGCATAGGCTCCGAGGGCAGGATTTCCTCCCTCAAGACGGTTGATTCCATCCATGTCGAAAAGGCACTGTGGAGTGACGAATTCTGGATTTCCGGCATTAATGGCCGGAGAATCCTCCTTAAGCCGGTAGTTGAAGTAGTAATCATCACGAATCGTCTCAAACTCTGGATTTTCATCCCATAGGCAAGATATGAAATGATCATCATCGGAGCCCCCGACGCCAAGCAACACATTGTGCATATAGACTTCCGTGCCTTCAAGATCCCCGGGAGAAAGCGGAGATGTAATGCCATACACGATACAGTTCTTGAAATCGGCTTTCATTAATGGATTTGTTATGCCGGAACTCTCTTCTCTTGTGAGATACGATAATGTAAGTATCGATTCCGGAGAAATGGCGAAAAGATAGTAATTCGCCATAGTGCATTGTACGAAATTGTGGACCCCTCCCCTTAGATAGACCGTGGCCTCTCCTGCATCGGAAAAGCAGCATCCATAGGCATCCACCCATGCATGTTCCGATCTCAACACATTGCCTTGAGAATTATGGAGCCACGAGTTGACAAGGATCAGCTTGCTCCTGTCAGTTACACCGCAACTGTCTACGACGACACCGTGCACCGTAGACTGCATTTCGACATATTCCATTCGGTTATCGAAAGATCCTGCTCCGAATCTGACTCCCTGCCATTGCCCGGCAAGAATCTCATAGCCTGTGTCCGGAAGCACATTGTCAAGCCTGTCGCCCCGCATCGAGACCATTTTCCCTTCTTTCCCGAGTGCAAGTAGCCGACCGTCGACCTGAAGCATCCCTTTGTCATGGAATAGAAGCCGCGTGCCGGGATCGAGGGTTAGCGTCGCGCCGGCAGCCACCCGTAGGGTATCAAAGATCACGTATGGCATCTCATCCGTAAAAGTTACGTCTGAGTCTATTGTGACGCCACGCAGGCGCCTTACGTTCTGGCCATATGCCTCAAGCACTACAGACTGTGTCACTCCATTAGTCACAAAATCCATCATCCCCTCCACTTTAAATGGATGTTGGGCTCCAGTCGCCACGATCAGGCATTCCACAAAAACGAATATCGAATCGTTTGCACGTATCTCCACATTCTCGAATGTCTTTCCCGAAACCCCATCCACATTCATGGTGAAGACTCCGTCGTCATTCCTCATTCTGATACTTGAGATATTGACAGCTTTAGATGCTTTGTTAAATACCTTCAGTCGGGCTGTCGGGGTGCCAAGGGCTGTAAACACCGTGTCAAAACTCAGGGTGTCGGTGGAAAAAGTAAGCAGGTCGGTGGGAGAATCTGTAAAATCGTCAGAAATACAACCCTGCCACAGACCCGAGGTTACCAGAGATATGAAGAAAAAAAAGAGTATTCGCATTGTTTTCATATACGAAAAACGTCTGTTATAACGTAATTATTATATGAAGTATATGTTAGTTGCCGGAGAAGCTTCGGGCGATCTCCACGCATCCCGGCTGATGGAAGAAATAAAGAGGATCGACAAGGAAGCGGATTTCCGGTTTTTGGGTGGCGACCTGATGGCAGGGATTGCCGGACGCCAGCCTGAAATACACATTGAAAAGATGAATGTGATGGGATTTACCGAGGTGATCAAATCATTGCCAACGGTGCTTTCCAATCTCAAGCGCGCAAAATCTGTAGTCAAGGAATTTCGTCCTGATGTCCTGATATTGGTAGACTACCCGTCGTTCAATCTGAAATTGGCAGCTTACGCACATAAGCTTGGCATCCGTGTCGACTGGCTTATTGCGCCTAAAGTGTGGGCATGGAAGGAATGGCGCATACCAAAGCTGAAAAAATATCTTTCCAACCTCTACAGTATACTTCCCTTCGAGACTGCCTACTTCAAAAAGCATGGAATGGATGTTCGGTATGTAGGCAATCCTACAGTGAAAGAAGTGGAAGAATCTTTAGCTCATATACCTCCGAAGAAGCACTTCCTTGAACGCCAGGGTATCTCCGACACTCGCCCCATAATTGCCATTCTCCCCGGCTCCCGAAGAGCTGAGATACGCAATAATCTTCCCTTGATGATAGAGGCTGCCAGGAAATTTCCCGACTATCAGTATATAATAGCGGCGGCCCCTTCAGTGCCCGAAAAGTTTTATCGCTCGATAGCTCAGGATGCAGGGCTTCAACTTGCATTCGGGGCCACACATACACTTCTAAAGTATTCGGCAGCTGCAATAGTGACATCCGGAACTGCAACCTTGGAGACTGCCGTCATAGGGACTCCTCAGGTGGTGTGCTACAGGGGGAACGGATCCCGATTGACCTACGACATCATGAAGAAGCTGCTGCATGTGAAATTCGTATCTCTCCCCAATCTTATTGTCGGCAATAATATTGTCACGGAGCTACTGCTTCATAATTGCACGTCGATAAAGATAGCCCGGGCCCTCGGTCCGCTGCTACAGCCTTCTCCTCAAAGAGATTGGCAGGTAGCAGGCTACCGCAATATGAAAAAGAGGCTCGGCTCAACGGATGCTTCCAAAATAGCTGCTGAATATATCTGCAAGACTCTCTGAAATCCAACTAAATTGATTGTAAACAACCTACATATTCGCCTTACTCTTATCGTAGCCGCGATTTTGCTCCTCACAGGGTGCGGAACGAAAAAGAACACTGCCATTTCCCGCAATTGGCAGGCTTTCAACACGCGGTATAACGTATACTTCAATGGCAACGAGCACTATAAGGAGACATTGAAAGCGATGGAAGATGATTATGAAGACGACTTCACTCGAATGCTCCTCACTCATCCTGCCGATGCCCGCGCCGACGAAACAATGCCGAGGCCTAAAGGTGATTTCAAACGCACTATTGAGAAAATGCAGAAGGCAATACAGCTGCATTCCATCAAAAAGAAACCACCAAAGAAATCAGGCTCTGCCAAAGAAAAGGCTTTCCGTGCCCGCGATGAATTCAATCCCTTCCTTCACAATGCATGGATCATGCTGGGCAAAGGGCAATATTTCAACGGCGATTTCATGGGAGCGGCAGCCACTTTCATGTATATATCACGCCATTTTGTCTGGTTGCCTGAAGTTGTCACGGAGGCAATGCTGTGGCAGGCACGGTGCTATGCAGCCCTTGACTGGACTTATGAAGCTGAAAACATACTCGTGAAGATCAAAGAAAAAGACCTGACAAATAAAAATCTCAGGCAACTTTATGAGCTTGTGGAAGCATCCTACCTTTTAAAGGCTGGGCGCTATGCAGAAGCGATTCCGTTCTTGCGTGAGTCGGCACGTGGAGCCGGTGGGGTACAGAAAAATCGTCTTTATTTCCTGCTCGGACAGGCATGCCGGCAAGTCGGGAAAGACGACGAGGCATATGAGGCATTCAAAAAGGCGGGTAGTGGATTCTCTACCCCTTATCGTCTGAAATTTAACGCACGCATCAAGCAGAGTGAAGTGTTCAGAGGTTCTGACATTTCAAGGGAAGTGGCGTCACTGAAGAGCATGACCAGATATCAGCGCAACATCGACTATCTCGATCAGATATATTATGCGATAGGCAATCTGTATCTCTCAAGAAAAGATACTGCCGAAGCTAAAGCCAACTACCGCCTTGCCGTAGAAAAATCCACCCGTAACGGTGTGGATAAAGCCATGGCCAATCTTGCCCTTGGCGCGATCTATTTCGATGAGCAGGATTACACCAAGGCTCAGCCCTGCTATTCCGAGGCTCTGCCACAAATTCCGCAGTCTTATCCTGATTATAAGCAAATAGCGAGACGATCCGATGTGCTCGACCAGCTTGCCGTATATGCAGGAAATGTAGAACTTCAGGACTCTCTTCTATCCATAGCCAAACTTCCTGAGGATAAGCGTCAGGAATGGGCTGATGAGGAAGTGAAGAAGCTCAAGCAAAGGGAGAAAGAGGAGGCTGAGGAGGCTGCCCGCGAGGAGGCGATGGCAAATCGGCCGCAAGGAAATTCTCCCATCGACCAGCAGGGAGGGAATACCGGAATGCAATTTAATACTGACAAATCATGGTATTTTTACAATAACACCACCAAATCTGCCGGAAAGACAGAATTCCAGCGCCGTTGGGGCGCGCGCAAACTGGAAGACGATTGGCGCAGACGCAACAAGACATCTTTTGCTTTTGAAGATGAAAACCACGAAGATGAAGAATCGGCTGACGAAGACAATCAGGAGAATGCTCCGGAAGCGGACTCTCAGGAATCAGGCAATGAGGGGGAGCCGGATCACTCTACCGACCCTCATTATCCTGAATACTATTTAGCTCAGCTTCCAATCTCTGAAGAACAGCAAGCTACTGCCCACGAAGTGATTCAAGAGGGACTCTACAACATGGGGCTGATCCTGAAAGATAAGCTCGAGGACTTTCCTGCTGCCACCAAAGAGTTCGACACCCTCCTCGATGATTATCCCGACAACGTATATCGCCTTGATATATACTACAATCTGTATCTCATGGCTGCACGTAGCGGCGATAAAAAGGGGATGGAACTATGGAGAAATAAAATTATTGATGAGTTCCCTGACAGTCCTTATGGCAAGGCTATGACCGATCCCGATTATTTCGAACGGCTCAAGCGCATGCATGAGGTGGAGCAGCAAATGTATGTGGATGCATACGCCGACTATCTGGCAAACAAAAACGCCGAAGTGCATGCCATCACACAAAAGATGGAAGAGGATTATCCATTATCTTCCATAATGCCTAAATTTGTATTCATAGATGCACTTTCCTACCTCACCGAAGGAGACAATGACCAATTCAAGGAGCGGCTGACTGAATTGCTTAGAAAGTGGCCCGACACAGACATGACAGATGTTGCCGGAGCTATGCTGAAGGGGCTTAACGAAGGGCGCACGCCCAATTCCGGCTCCACGAATACAAGAGGCATGATCTGGGACATCAGGTTATCATCTTCTGATGAAACGCTATCTTCTGACGGACAACCGGCACGCTTCGAACGTGATCCTAATTCTCCTCAGTATCTGGTGCTTGCTTATCCGAGAGATGAGATCAACGGCAACCTGCTCCTGTATGATGTAGCCCGATTCAATTTTTCAAGTTTTGTGGTGAAGGACTTCGATCTTGAGCCCATGAGCTTTGATAATGTCGGAATACTTGTCATCAAGGGATTCAGCAATCTCAGGGAATTGGAGAACTACCGTAAGGTTATGGTAAATCGCGACTTCCAGCTTCCTGAAGGAGTGCGCCCGATCATGATCTCCAAATATAATTTTGAACTTCTTCTTAAAGAAGGACGTTCTTTTGAAGAGTACTTCCGTTTCGAAGAAAACTCAATGGTGGAAGAAGCCGAGGAGACTGCTCTTGAAGGGGAAGACTTAGACGAGTCAGACGAATCGAACCAATCTGTCGACTCTGAAAGCCCTGAAAACGCCGAAAACATTGAAAACGGAGAAAACGTTGAAAACACTGAAAACGTTGAAAACACTGAAAACTGACAACCATATGACCAAAATACTCTGGGCAGACGACGAGATTGATCTTCTCAAGCCCCACATAATGTTTCTGAAGAATAAGGGCTATGATATCGTGACTGTAAGCAACGGTCAGGATGCCCTTGACACGCTCGACGCTGGAGGAATATCACTCGTCCTTCTCGATGAAAACATGCCCGGACTTTCCGGACTCGAGACCCTCTCGCGCATCAATCAGTCACACCCTGATATTCCGGTCATCATGATCACCAAGTCAGAGGAAGAAAATATCATGAACCAGGCTATCGGCAACAAAATCACCGACTATCTGATCAAGCCTGTCAACCCGATGCAGATACTTCTATCCTTGAAGAAAAATCTACACAGCGCCAAGATAATAGCGGAGCAAACCTCCACAAGCTACATGCACGACTTCCAGAAGATATCCGCAGACATCAACGCTGCCTCCTCTCTGGAAGACTGGATGGACTGCTACCGTCGTCTTGTATATTGGGAGATGAAGCTGTCTGACTCCGAAAGCAATATGGACGAGATGCTCCTGATGCAGAAACGGGACGCAAACTCCAACTTCGCAAAATTCGTGAAACGCAACTATGAGTCATGGATCACTTCAAGCCGCGATCATCTGATGAGCCCGGACATATTCAGTCGCCGCATATTCCCAATGCTTGACGCGGGCGACAAAGTATGCTTCGTACTTATCGACAACTTCCGTCTCGACCAGTGGCGCTGTGTGCAACCGCTTCTCTCGGAGTTCTTCAACGTCAGCGAAGATCTTTACACCACTATCCTCCCTACTTCTACCCAATATGCCCGCAATTCCATCTTCTCCGGATTGATGCCACTTAAGATAAAGGAGATGTTTCCAAAGCTTTGGGTAGAGGAAGATGAGGATGAAGGACTCAACAACCATGAAGAGGAACTGATCGCAACTATGTTGGAGCGCTACCGTCGCAAAGACCGCTTCACATATACAAAACTCAATGACTCATCAGCTTGCGAGAAGTTCATCGGCAAATTAAATTCAATCAAAGATGTGCAGCTCAACGTTATTGTGATGAATTTCATCGACATGCTGAGTCATGCCCGTACGGAATCGAAGATGATACGCGAACTTGCCAACAGCGACGCTGCATATCGTTCGCTGACTGAGTCATGGTTCAAGCATAGTTCAGCGGCTGAGATGTTCCGCCGAATAGCAGAGTTAGGCTATAAAGTGGTTCTGACTACCGACCATGGCACTATACGCGTCGACAATCCGATAAAGGTGGTGGGAGACCGTAACACCAATACCAACCTACGCTATAAAGTAGGAAAGAATCTTAACTATAATCCCAAGCAAGTCTACGAGATAAAGGACCCGAAGAAGTATGGATTACCCTCTCCAAACCTGAGCAGCACCTACATTTTCGCCACCAACGAAGACTTCTTTTCCTATCCCAACAACTACAACTACTACGTGCAGTATTACACCGGCACCTTCCAGCACGGCGGCATCTCCCTCCAGGAAATGCTCGTCCCCCTCGTCACCCTCACCCCAAAATCCTAAGCCTCATGCCCAGGCGATAAACTGACTTTCAGACTTCAGTCAGCAGTAAAGTCTTATACAGGTGAAGTACATACATTTACATGTTTTATACCCGGGTTTTACCCATTCTTATCAAATTTTATAGGCAAGTTTTATATAGAATCCGCACATTTTAATGGGGAGTCTTATACAAAATTTCAAATTTCAGGGATATTACACAAATTTGAAAAGATAAAAATTCAAACGTAAGACATATTTTCTGAAGATTCCAGAATGAAGTGCAAAAAATATGGCATTTTTATTTGGACTTCAACCGATAGAGAAAGAAGAGCCTTTCAAGCCGTCTAACCACAATGTTGGAGAAACATGCAATAAGACAGCTCATATCGAAGAAGTATTTATACTTCCGCGTCATTTTTAAAATATAGGGGAATACCGTCTGTATCCAACAAGAACTGCGCTGCAAGTTTCTTCTGATAAGCGTTATGGCGGGGAACAGTACGGTTGAAAACAGCAAAAGCTTCCACATTCACTACATCCTGCAATTTAACGCCTACTTTTTTACATCGGTCAACGACATCCATGATGGTTTGAGTCAGCTGAAGTTTAGCCTTCTCATAGTTCCCTTTAATCGATGCTTCCGTATTGTTGGAGGCATTGGATTTAAATTCTACAAACCCTAAATAATCATTCGTAAGCAACGCACAATCACATTTACTGTCCGCATAGTAGAGAATTCCATCTATATGCCAAAGAAAGAGATCTTTATGACTGCGATTGATGACTTTGAACGTTTTATCAGTACCTAAGCCACGAGTATCAAGGAGGAAAATCGAATGCCCGGTATTGACATCATCGATTATGAATACATTACCTCTGTCAGTCCATTCAAACAGATAATCGAGATAATCACTATCATTTGATACCATTTGGAATACTTTCTGATCTCCAAAAGCATCTTTCAGTCGGAGCCGTATGATGGGAGTAAAGTCCATAGTGATTTTCATTCATGGAGTTTACTCTTGTATTCCATCACAGTTCTTTGCAAGGCATCGAACTCATCGCCTAATGTTTCCGACACTCCATCCAAGGAGTTATAGTCGATCATGCCGGTCTCATCATCCAGAAGCGAACGACAGTACATACCTCCGTTTATGTCTTTACCCAAGGAGTAGACCGAACACTCTTTTAAAGTCAGCCTATAAGGATCCGGTAGAATCCCATCGATATATTTCTTGATGCCCTGCCCATATTTTTCAGCCAACATCCCGGCAAACAGTATGTTGTTCATCGCAGCCAGTAGGTAAGGACTATGAGTCGTGACAGTCAAGGTACGCCCAAGATGTTTCACTGTCTTAAGCAAATACCTAAACAATTCAACTTGCTTTGTCGGAAAGAGATTGCACTCTGGTTCCTCTATTACATAAGAGGTGTAATACCGTTTTGACACAGCATAATTAATCACAAGCATCAAAGGCACAAGAGACTGGATTCCCGATGAGGCTGCTGTCATAGGAATATTCTTATGGGTTTGATCAATTACGATTGAATCTTCGGTTGCCTCATGCTTGAATTCAATACCCAGTAAAGGAATATCGAAACGCGGGTATTCCGATTTGGCATTCCCAAGCTCCACCATGAATCGAAGAAGATTTTTAGGAATGGTGGCGTTAGCCAACGCCAATGCAGGCATTAGGTTGGTTAGAACCGAATAGATGATTCTTTCCGCCGGAATATATATGGAATTCGTAACATTATCCAGACGGGTGTTAACATCCATATCCCCACCGGTAAATCTCGAGTCTCCAACATTATGACTTTTCGAAAATCTGAGAATCTCATCAGCAATCATCGTTTTGTCGGAAATCACTTTACCGTCTGTGCTTATCGAAGAGGATATACCTTCTGGACTGCATTCAACGTGAAGATGCCAATCATCATCGATCTCTTCATAAACAACTTGGTACTTACCGTCAAGATATACCAGCAGATTATGGTCCTTCAGCATGCTATGCCACGCATCAACATCATCTTTTATCAATCTATACAGGCTTATGGCATCCGTAAAGACCGCTATGAGTTTTGCCATAGTGCTTTTTCCGATGGCCTGCTCACCTATAAACATATTGATGGTCCGCAATTCCACGGTGGCATTGCTTATCGGTCCGAAGTTTTCTATGTGCAGTGTTCTCTTTCTCATGATTCCGGGCAAAAGATTTGACTCACAAAATTAACGAAAAAAATCCTTACAGCCAAATATATCTTGAATACATCACCATATCACCCACCAACTTTTTCGGCCTCTCATCGCTCCACACGGCTCTTTCATTTAGCTTCTCTCTTCCAAAAGTACATGATTGTGATGCGAACTCAGTGAGCACATTCCTCCCCCCCGGCGGTCGCTGCATGATAGAGCCATCGGAAAGACATCATAACTGAAAGATCCCTGCCATATAGAGCAAACCCGGGAAAACGATTCTGTTCGTTTTTCCGGGTTTGCCCTTCCATTATACCTTAATATTTCTAACAATTCGTTATGCTTTACTTATAAGACATCACAAATTGAAATAAGTTGCATCCTCGCCAATCACTTTTAGCAATTTTTCACATTTATTTATCTTCTTTTGGGAGTACGGACAGCCAACTCAGGATGCTCTTCGAGTGTAAAGTTGAAGAAATCATCATAGGGCTTCAATATTCGGAAGAGATTTGAGAGCTTTTTGACAATATTTTTTGATGCCATATCCCTGTCCGTAAGTGTGGCGGCATATACAAAGCTCTTTGGCTTTAGAAGTTCGATATGTTCCCAGTCTTTCGGGAATCCCTTTGGAGCTGTCTTCAGGGGTTCCTGCCAATATGGCTCATAATGTTCCGCAAATTCCGAGTTCTGTATTATGGCAAGATATTCATCAATATTGTTGTAAATTTCACTGCGATATTCTTTCAGCAAAGGAGCTTCCGGGAACCATGCACCGCCGGCTACAAGACACTCCCCCGGTTGTAAATGCACATAATATCCGCAGAACTCACTCTTCTTTCCTCCTTTTGGATTGATATAGATGCCGATGTGATCCTTATAGGGAGTCTTGTCGGCCGAAAAACGGGTATCACGATAGATTCTGTAAAGACAATCCGAGGGTGTCAGCATCGCAGCTTCCGGCTCTATCTCTGTCAACGCATCAATAAGCTGCTGCGTAAAAGCTTCCACCTGAGCCTTTACCCTCATATATTCATCCTTATGCTCGTTAAACCAGTCACGGTTATTGTTAGCCGCCAACTGCTTCAAAAATTCCAATACTTCTTTCATTCTAAATTTTATTAATTCAAGTTTCGCTTGCTCTTGCATAAAGATTTGCAATACCTCAGCGCAGGAGCCGCGTTTGTTCTCAGCGAACACCCTCCGGGCGATGCTAAGCAACAGCCTCGGGGAAGCGCTTTATAGAAATTATAACAAATATCTCTCCGAATTTGTAAGATTCAATATAAAAAGCGTTATATAAGTGATGACAGG
Organism: Muribaculaceae bacterium; assembly: GCA_029060285.1. Classification (GTDB taxonomy): domain Bacteria; phylum Bacteroidota; class Bacteroidia; order Bacteroidales; family Muribaculaceae; genus Lepagella. The sequence goes on from JAIDUH010000096.1 coordinate 20,855, forward strand.
CAAAGAATTCGATAGTTTTTTCCGGAAGCTGTATCTTCCATTGGGTATGTACGCACTCCGCATCCTTGACGATGCGCAGAGTGCGGAAGATATCGTGGAGGATACATTCATGAAAGCTTGGCAACTTATCGAAGAAGGAAAAGAGATAGATGATTTCAAGGCCTATATGTATCGTATGGTACATAATGGCTGTATATCATTCCTGCGCAACAAGAAAGAAACCGTCGGACTCGAATTCGTGCCGGAAGCTGACGAGGAAGCCGTTGATACTTCAGAACGTGATGCCCGCATCTGGAAAGCAATAGACGAACTGCCTGAAAAATGCCGCGAGGTATTCCTCCTCAGCAAACGCGACGGACTATCCAACGAAGAAATTGCCGAAAAGATGAATATCTCCGTCAAGACCGTTAAAAACCAGATGACCAAAGCCTTCGCCCGCCTCCGCGACTCCCTGTCATCGGGCCACAAACCCTTCTTCCTCCCGTTCCTCTGACTGCAAAAAAAGAAAAATGAGACATTTTTTCTAAAAAAAAATTCCAAGAAGGATAGGACCTTTTTCGGACTCTTTCGTCTATAGAGTATTCTACTGTTTCACTTCATCGCTCTCATTCCGTATAGGCATCGATTTCTAATCCTGATGACAACGGAGATAACGATAAAAACAATGAAAACTCATGGATAACAAAAACATCAACTACATCACAAAGCATTATAAAGAAGGACTCTTCGACGTAGAGTCCGCTTTGCTGCGAATAAAGCAATCCGCCCCAAAATGGTGGACCCGCTCACGCATTGCAGCAGCTTGCATCGGAGCTGTGGTGCTTACAGCAACTGCAGCTGTTTTCGTGCATAAAAGCTATTTCTGGCAGCCAGCCAATGACACTGAGATAATACAACCCACAAATATCCCCGCTTCTGAAATCATACGCAGCATTGACTTTGAGAATGCGCCGCTCCCCACAGTAGTGCAGAAGATCCGGGAAGTCTATGGAGTGGAAGTAACCGACATGCCTGCCGACGCAAGCGAATACTCGCTCTCCCTGCATTACGTAGGCTCCGCTACCGATCTCGTGGAGACAATCAACGATATTCTTGATACAGATATGAAAATCCAGGAATGATGAGACGCTACTCCATATTATTGACTTTACTTATATTCTGCACACTCGGCTTATGGGCGCAGAAAGTCACTGTCAAGGCTATTGACAAGCCTGCCGCCGAAGTATTCCGGAGTATAATGGAGCAGACCGACAAGAACTTTGTCTACTCATCGGATCTGCTGAAAGACATGAAGATAACTGTCAGCGTAAATAAAAAGCCCCTAAAGAAAGTGCTCGATGAGATATTCCACGACAGCGGAATAAAGTATGAGATTAAAGGCAACAACGTCATCCTTAAAAAGAAGAAAAGCGATGGGCTGCAAAAGAAAGCAATCACTCCAAAGACTCATACCGAGACCAAGATCAATATATCCGATAGCGTGCGCGTCACTATGCTTCAACCCGTAGAAGTAGTGTCGCAGTCTGAAAACCATCCCCTTGAGACGGCTAAACTCGGAGTAAGCACTCTTGGAGCGGCTGACGTCAGGAACACTCCGGCACTGTTCGGAGAGCCGGACCTGATAAAGACTATCCAGATACTCCCCGGGGTATCTGAATCCACTGCAGGAATAGCAGGGATGAACGTACACGGTGGCAATGCAGATGAGAACTTGTATATTCTTGACAATGTCCCATTGTATCAAGTGGAGCATTTCGCCGGACTTTTCTCACCTTTCAACACCGATATTGTGAGGCAAACTGATTTCTACCGCACTTCTGTGCCGGCAAGATACGACGGGCGTTTATCTTCCTTCCTTGATGTTCATCTCAAGAACGGCAACCGCAACGGCCATCATGGTTCAGCAAGACTCGGACTCACTGCCGGAGCCTTCAATATCTCAGGACCAATCGGAAGCAAAACCACCTATCTCGTAGGGCTTCGCCGCTCTTGGTATGATGTATTTACGACACCTATATTCGCCATTGTCAATAGCAGGAAGACGGAGGAAAAGACCACATTCCAATATCACTTTATGGATTTCAACGCCCGCGTTGAGCATCGATTTTCCGACAAGACCGGCGCGTTCATAAGTGCCTATTACGGCGACGACCTGCTGAAAGTAGTGACTAAAGACAATTATGCCCTTGATAACTATTATTGCAAAGACAAGCGCAGTTTCAATTGGGGAAATTTCCTTATCCAGGCAGGCATCAACCATAAATTCCGTCAAAATTTGACCGGAGAGTTTTCCGTAGCTTATTCACGGTATTTTTCTCATATGGGGTATGATTTATTAGAAAACCGCTCCTCAGCAAGAGACACCATCTCTGAAAGAGAAAAAATGAAAAGCTCCAACAATATCAACACATGGAGCGCACGTGGCGATTTCAGCTTGGACCTTGCCGAAAACGCCAGGGTCAGATTTGGAGCAGCTTATTCATTACAATCTTTTCTGCCCGACCGCAAGCTGAAAGAATTCACCAACAACGACACCACCCTTGTCACAAGAATACCCGGTGAGTACGTCCAAGCCAACGAAGTGGATGCATATATAGAAGATGATTGGAAGATTTCCGACAAATTTCATGCAGAATCGGGCATGCATGCTTCTCTTTTCAATATTGGAAGAAAGACCAAATGGGGCATTTCACCGAGGTTTTCCTTAAGTTTTAATCCCACATCTTCCTGGGCATTGAAAGCTGCCTACAGTCGCACTGTGCAATACGTGCACCGAATGGACGTAACCTACCTTTCGCTTCCTTGCGACAGATGGGTGCCTGCCGTAGGCGACCTCAAGCCTATGATCGCCGATAAAATTGGCATCGGAGGATATTGGCAGACGCAAGGCGGCGACTATGCATTCTCCGTGGAGGGATATTATAAATTCATGCACAATCTCATCGATTACTGCGATTATTATTATCTTATGATGCCTGCCGGAGACTGGAGCAATCAGCTTACTTCCGGGAAAGGCACGGCAAAGGGGCTCGACTTTGCTGTGGAGAAGAAAACAGGTAAACTTACAGGACGCCTGAGCTATTCCTTGGCGTGGTCAGACCGTCAGTTTGCCAACCGGAATGGAGGTCATCCTTACCCGGCTCGCTTCGACCATCGACATACAATAAAGGCTTTCCTGAACTGGGATATAAGCGACAAAGTATCTCTCAATGCTCTTTGGACAGGACACTCAGGCGATCGCTTCACCCTCTTGCCACAACGCTTTGAAGTGCCGGATTTTCCTGAAGAATATGGTTCTAGCGAGGATGCCCCTCTGAGAGCCAAGATCAACAATTATCAACTCCCATTTTATCACCGCCTTGACCTCTCATGCACTGTAAAGAACCGCCACGGCTATTGGACTTTTAGCCTCTACAATGCCTATTGCAATATGAACACCATTGCTATTGTACCCGGAAATACAGAACGACACGGGGAATGGGTCGAAAATGAAAACGGATTATGGGAATTCGTAACCGAATATGGCAATCCAACTTTTCAAAAACTTAAATTAATTCCAATAATACCCTCAGTTTCTTACACATGGCTATTCTAAAAAAGATAATAATCGCCTCTCTCCCCTTTCTCCTCTATGGCTGCCGGGAAGATATAGAACCCCTTATTGACACCAGACCGGTGTTATGCCTAAACTCCCTGATCACTGCAGGCAAGCCCATCGAAGTCTCAGTGACTCGCACATGGGTGTATACCGACTCAAAAGGTGGAAATGATCATTCTGTAAGTGATGCCAAGGTCAGTATATATGCAAATGGCAATCTTGTCAGCGACGACTATCTCGCTCAGGAAGGCGACATCATAAGAATCGAAGCATATAGCAATACTTATGGGTCAGCCTGGGCGGAAGTTACAGTGCCTGTTGCCACGCCAATATCCAACGTCAAATACACACCTACGCTCAAGGATTTATGGTATAATGACCGAGAAGAATGGGGAGTATCCTTAGACCTCACCTTCAATATAGCCACGACACTGTCCATACCCAACGACCCCCAAGCTAATCTTTTTTACGATCTTGACTTCACCACCTTCTCCCCTGCTAACGAAAAGGATTCAGATTTTTCTGATGATTATGATGCACCCGGTGAACTCCTGCGATGGTACACTCCGCCATCGGAAGTACATTTCTATGGAGGAAGTTTCATTCTAAGGGATCCATTCTTCTCTGAATATGTAGGAGCATTCGATGATATGATGGATTGGGCCGACATATATGCTTCATTTTTCAGCAACCATCAGTTTAAAGGAAACACTCAAGACATCCATGTGGATTTTCAAGATTGCAGTTTCAGAATCACACAATGGGATAGAAACCCGGAGCTCCTGGAATGTGGCTACGTATTCACACTTTATTCCATTTCTGAAAGCTACTGCAAATGGCTCAACTACCGCTGGCAGAGCGACCAAAGCCTTATGGAAGAAATAATAGATGTTGGTCTTGCCGAACCTATTTGGGGCTACAGCAATGTCTCTACAGGAGCCGGCGTAGTGGCAGCACAATCTTCAGCCACTGCAACCCTCAATCTTCAAGACTTCTTATTTGATTATATTTCAAAAGAAAGCAAATAAACAATAAAAATTATTCAAAAAAATTCATACAAAAATTTGCACATAAGAAAAAAAGATTGTAACTTTGCACTCGCAATCGGGAATAAAAGCCCGAGAGCAACTCCCAACGAGAAATCTTGGTGCGGTAGTTCAGCTGGTTAGAATGCCGGCCTGTCACGCCGGAGGTCGCGGGTTCAAGTCCCGTCCGCACCGCCGAGGAGAGAGGAAGAGCAGTATGGTAAACTTCGGTTTCCTACTGCTCTTTTTCATTCCGGCAATATACTTATTCCTTATGTATCCTCGTTATTTCCCAAGTTTTTTTAACATCACAACACTCATATTTTCAATCAATTCTAAATTCTAAATTCTAAATTCTAAATTTTTTCACCGGAAAATTTGCGTGAATGAAAAATTTGTTGTAACTTTGCACTCGCAATCGGGAAACAACACCCGTTAGCAACTCTCACAAGAGAAATTTGGTGCGGTAGTTCAGCTGGTTAGAATGCCGGCCTGTCACGCCGGAGGTCGCGGGTTCAAGTCCCGTCCGCACCGCCGAGGAGAGAGGAAGAGCAGTATTGTTGACTTCGGTCGCGTACTGCTCTTTTTTGTAACGCAGAGGGCGCATAGCAGCTGAAAACGCAAAACGCAAAAAAATTGTTATACTATCATGATTCTTGATTGCCACACACATAAGCAGACGCCAGACCCTTGCGCAATTATATCGACTTCGCCGATAGGATTTGTCGCGCAAGGATCTCAGCTGTGGTCGGTGGGGCTACATCCTTGGGACCTCGGACTCTTCTGTGCTGACAACATGCGCATAAAAGACGAAATCTGGGTCGAACTGGTAGCAGCGGCAGCCTCTCCATATGTTGCCGCCATCGGTGAATGTGGCATTGACCTATCCCACGGAGGTATCCTCGCGACTCAGATGCTTGCCTTCCGTAAGCAAGCCTTGTTGGCAGAACGACTTAAGAAACCTCTGATCATTCACGCGGTCAAAGCCCACGACATAATCACCGGAATGAAAAAAGACCTAAATCCAGAGCAACCATGGATCATACATGGCTTCCGCAATAAGCCTACCATCGCTGAAATATACCTGAAAGCCGGTTGCTGGCTTAGCTTCGGAGAAAAATTCAGTCCGGAGACCCTCGACATGACCCCAACTGACAGAATCCTTGCAGAAACCGACGAATCCACCCTCTCAATTGACTCGATCATAATGCGTCTCGAAGAATCCGCACAAAAGCCACTTCGCAAATCCATAATAGCCAATGGATCGATATTTAAGGAAGGGAGACAGCCCGACCACCCTGTATAGCCAATATGGGAGAGCGGCTTCCCGGTCTCCCACAGAGTCAAACTTATAAAAACATAATATGAAAAAAACTATAATTCTGATATTCATCTTTTCCTCCATCCTGCTTTCCGCCCAAACCCTACGCTTGGAACCGATAAAATTCGGTGACATGGAAAATTGGGTGACTCGCAACATCACCGAATCAGCGATAATCGGCGGTCAACATAAGACACTCTACGAAATTGCCCCAAAAACCACAATCGACGGAAACAAACCTTACAAAAACACCGGAGGATCACCTTGGGCCAATTCCAATGCATTTGCAAAAGTGTGTGGAGTAGTGAAAGGCTCTACTACAGTATCTCCGGCACAGCGTGGAGGCAGCACTGTAGCAAAGTGTGAGGCGAAGATGGAAAATGTCAAGGCTCTCGGAATAGTCAACATGGACGTGATGGTGGCAGGGTCAATATTCCTCGGACAGCTTTTTGAACCGGTCACATCCACAAAAGCCGCTTTCAGTAAAATGGAGATGGGAATTCCCTATTCAAAGCGACCTAAAGCGCTCGTATATGACTACGAAATCGTGATGCCCAAAGACAATACCAGAGTGAAATCTACCGGTTTCAGCAAGCAGAAGACCCTCCAGGGCAGAGACAATGCAGAAGTCTACGTTCTTCTACAAAGACGTTGGGAAGATGAGAACGGCAATCTATACGCCAAACGTGTGGGCACAGGACGGGAGCGCTACAACAAGTCTATTCCATGGACACGCCGGCACGAGCTTCCGATCCACTACGGAGATATCACAAAAGAATCATTCTATAAGCCATGGATGGGCCTCCTCGACGGAGACAAAGCATACTATGCCCGCAATTCAAAAGGAAAGTTGGTCCCTGTCCACGAAGTGGGCTGGGACGCCCCGGATGCCACTCCCACCCACGTCCTCATGATGGCATCAGCCTCCTGCGGCGAACCATTCATAGGCACAGAAGGCCTGACCCTCTACATCGACAACATCAACTTCGGCTTCTGACACTCAAATCAGACTAATTAGACCAATTAGACTAATTAGACTAATTAGACTATTTAGACCAATAAGCCCAATCAAAAATATATTAATATGAAAATCGCAATAATAGGCTACGGCAAGATGGGCCACATGATCGAGCAGATTGCTAAAGATCGCGGCCACGAGATAAGCGTCATAATCGACGCAGACAATTTAGCAGACATCGAATCAAAGGCTTTCCGCAAGTCGGATGTCGCCATCGAATTCTCCCAACCCGATACAGCCGTCAACAATCTGCTACGGTGCTTTTCAGCTGGCGTTCCAGTAGTATGTGGCACTACAGGATGGCTCGACTCTCTTGATGCAGTTAAGTCGGTATGCGAAAGTGGCAAGGGGGCAATGCTCTATAGCTCCAATTTTTCGATAGGAGTAAATATCTTTGAAGCTGTTAGCCGATATCTTGCCGGTATCATGAACTCATATCCGCAGTACACTCCTTCTATGGAGGAAGTCCACCACATACATAAACTCGACCACCCCTCCGGAACAGCAATAACCATTGCGGAAGAACTGATAGCCACATCTAATAAGGTTGACAACTGGAAAGAGCCCGACGAAAACCCTGAAAACCCAGAAAATCCTGAAAACACCGACAACTCAAAAACCCTCATCATCTCCCACCGTCGCGAAGGAGAAGTACCGGGCATCCACACAGTAACATGGGATTCTCCCCAAGATACAATCACGATCTCTCACTCAGCTAAAAGCCGTGAAGGATTTGCCCTGGGAGCTGTGCTTGCCGCCGAATGGCTCGCTGAAAAATGCAAGAAATTCTCTGTTGGCCCTCTGAAGATAGGTTCGGGACAGACCGGTTTCTTCACAATGAAAGACATGCTAAAATTCTAACTCTACGTAGTGCGTATCGCGTATCGCGATGTCCAATACGCAATACACACCACGCATCACTCAATACGCACCACGCATCACTCAATACGCACCACGCACTACGCAATAACTGAGCAAATGCTCCGTTATATATTATTATGAACTCATTTTTTTCTGACCTCCGCAATCGACTGAAAAGCATACGCCCAACACGTTGGGTGCGCTTCGGCATAGTATCTCTAATCTTCTTCCTATGGGTGATCTGGATGCAAAATCCTTGGCTTTTGCTTATCTGGCTTCTGCTCATCGACATATATATCACCGGATACATACCTTGGACTTGGTGGAAAAAGACCAAGGAACCTGTGCGCACTGTCTTTTCTTGGATCGACGCCATTATATATGCGTTGATTCTCGTATATTTCATTTTTGCTTTTATAGGTCAGAACTATAAGATTCCCTCCTCCTCCCTCGAGAAGTCACTACTCGTGGGCGACTACCTGTGGGTCAACAAGACCATCTACGGTCCGCGCGTGCCGCAGACTCCACTCCATTTCCCACTCGCCCAGCACACCCTACCCATCATCAACACAAAGAGCTATATAGATGAGCCTCAGCTGAAATATCACCGTCTCGCCGGTATCCGCAACATCGAGCGCGGCGACATTGTGGTTTTCAACTATCCGAACGGTGACACGGTAGCCACAAAAGTTCCAAACCCGGACTACTACCAGATATGCTACGAGCTGAGCCGACGCGGCATTGACGACCCGAAGGCATACATCGAGGCCAATAAGGCTATGTTTGGCGACATCGTAGTCCGTCCTGTCGACCGTCGTGAAAATTATGTGAAGCGTGCAATTGGATTGCCCGGCGAACGACTTCAGATTAAAGACGACGTCATTTACATCAACGGGAAGCCCATCGAAGATGCCGAGAACGTTCAGTTCAACTATGTGATCCCTGTCAAGGGTACTATTCCTCTTGAAAAATGGCAAGAGATTGGAGTGCGTGCAGAAGACCACGGCAATGCTCCCATACAAGTGGATGGAATCCCATATATGTTCTACGACGTCCCTCTAACAAAGGAGGCTAAAGCCATTGTCGAAAGTTGGCCCGAGGTAGACGGCGAGCTGATCAAGGAATCAAAGACAGGGTTCTACGATCTCGGAGGTATGTTCCCTCTCGGCAACCATTACGGCTGGACTCGTCCTGATATGGGTGAGATATGGATTCCCAAGAAGGGAGAGACATTAAAACTGACCCTTTGGAATCTTCCAGTCTATGAACGTGCTATCCGAACCTATGAAGGCAACGACCTTCAGGTGAAAGACGGCAGGATTTACATCAACGGAAAGGAAACAGACCGCTATACCTTCAAGATGGACTATTACTGGATGCAGGGCGACAACCGCGACCGCTCAGCCGATTCCCGCTATTGGGGATTCGTGCCGGAAGATCATATAGTCGGTAGCCCGATGTTCATTCTTGCTTCTTTCGACGAAGAAAAAGGACTCTTTGACGGCAAGATACGCTGGGATCGAATCCTGCGCAATGCCAATCCGGACAAAGACGACAAATGGAAATAATCCCTCCTTATCTTGCGTCTACAGTTTGGCTGCAAGGCAAAGTCTCGCCCCCTTTACTCAAGACACGCGACTATACCCGGACACTTATTGAGTCAAACAATCCGCAAGGAATGGTGCTGACAGTGCCGATTGTAGGTGGCAGTTCCGCTGCAAAGCGTCTGAGACCGGAAGACCTGGAAATTTCTGACCATGGCGACTGGACAAGGATTCATCTTGGCGCAATTGAGGCGGCATATGGCAAGGAGCCATATTTCGTGCATCTTTTTCCGGAAATTGCATCCGTTATCAATCACTATCCGCAACATCTTGCCACTCTTAACGTTCTATTAATGGAAAAGATGATGGATTTCCTCGGATATCGCGACGCTATCGAAGAGATTAAAAAGCTTAGGAATGAAAATCCCGACAGATGCGGAGATATTGCAAAGAGACTGGAGACAAAAATCAACCCTGCCCACTCCTTCCTCGAGCCCCTGTTCCGACTCGGTCCCGACTCCATCTTCCTCCTTACTGAATGCAAGACAGTGTAGTTAGCACACTCCGTGCGCGTCACAGCACGTCAAAAGCAACTTTAAGCATTATGAATTATGCATTAAGACTGATATTGACCATCCTCTTAGCCGCCGTCACCCTCGGCAGCCGCGCCGCCGTGCCCGACAAAGACGCGCCTCAGATACCCGAATACCAAGGCGATCTAAAAGTGAAGGTCAATCCCGTCAAAGGTTACTACTATTTCCCGGACGAATATGGAGATACCGTGCGCATGACAGTCTTCAAGGACTTCTACGTCTATCCACCAATGAAGTTCAAAAACAAGAAGCAGGAAGATTTTTACTGGAAGACCGTCCGCGACGTCCGCAAGACACTTCCTTACGCCAAACTCGCCTTCGCAACCCTCTGCGAGACATACGAATATATCTTGACAATCCCCGACGAGAAGACACGCGAGAAGCATCTCAAGCGCCTTGAAAAAGACATCTTTGAGCAGTATAAACCGGTCGTCAAGACAATGACCAAAAACCAGGGGAAAATCTTGCTCAAGCTCATAAACCGGGAGACCGACCAGAGCTCATTCAGCATTGTAAAAGCCTTCTTGGGCAGTTTCCGTGCCGGGTTTTGGCAAACATTCGGAAAATTCTTCGGCATGAACATGAAAGCCGGGTTCCATCCCGAATCAAATAAAGACGACGCAATGATAGATCGCATCGCCTACCTTATCGAACAAGGCCAACTCTAAGACCTTGCCGTCAACAAAATCCCTTTCCCTGAAAGCTTTACTTCCGTCATGACTGCCGGCAAAAGCACTGTCTCCCCTCTTTTCACCATCATTCCTCCTACACTTACCTCACCATCCAGACACATGACCACTGTAAAAGAGGAATCGCTGAAATGAAGCTCCATTTCCCCGTCAAGCAAAATACGATTGACCGTGAAATGATCGCAATTGGCTATCTCGACATATGCCTGCGTGTCATCCACCGGTGCGCTTTTGTAGTCATCATAATAAGAATAGTCTATCGCATCCTTCGCCAGTTCGGTATGTAGTTCGCGTGTGTTGCCATGAGCATCCCGACGTCCATAATCATATATACGGTAAGTAATGTCGCTCGACTCCTGGATCTCTGCAAGAAGATTTCCGGCGCCTATTGAATGGACCCTTCCTGCAGGAAGAAAGAAGACATCTCCGGGAGATGAATCATGCACAGCAAGCAAATCTTCTATAGAATCCTCCTTCACTTTCCCCACGTATTCCTCCGGTGTCAGAGTCCTGTTGAGCCCGGAATATATTTTGGCCCCTTGTTCAGCCTCAATTATATACCACATCTCGCTCTTTCCCAAACTCCCATGTCGAGCCATCGCAAGTTCATCATCAGGATGCACTTGCACCGACAGGTTGTCGTTGGCGTCTATAAGTTTCACGAGCAATGGGAATCTGCCATCATAACGATCCATGACATCCTTGCCTACCAACTCAGACCCAAAATTTTCTATAAGCTCAGTGATAAGCATTCCCTTATATGGACCTTCCGATACAACGGATTCATGTCCCTCCACTTCCGAAATTTCCCAACTCTCTCCTATTTTCTCCTCAGCTTGCTCTATCCTCTTATACCTGCATATCTTCTCCCCACCCCATATCACACTCTTAAGATACGGAGCAAATCGGATTGGTTCCTTTTTAATCATTTTCTTCTTCATCTATCTTTGAAAGTGCAAACGAATAAGCACCGGCAGATATTGCCTTGCTGGCTCCAAGTTTTGAAAAAGTGACCCCTATGCGCTTCATATCGTCGTATTCTACCGACAGATTGGTGCCTCTGACATTGATCCGCTTTACATTTCCCTTTGCAAAACGCTCAAATTCTTTCGGATCATCAAGATCAAACACCTCCATCTGCACCCTTCTCACGCTGTCGCCTCCAAGGGTGGCAAGTTCAGAGCGAAGTTCTTTTATCAATGAAGGAAGGATCCACTGACGTGCAGCTGTGATGCCACCTCCTATCACTATTATTCCATCTATGAGCTGCGAGGCTATAGCCATTGCATCCCCCGCCATCTCACCGAACTCTGCAAAAGCTTTTCTGGCAGCTTCAACATTTCCTTCCCTCTTTCCTTCCGCTATCTCACAAATTTCCTTTGGCTCATAATTATGACCGTAATCCCCTGAGGCCTCAGCATACACGCGTTTTATGGCGCGTATAGCCACTCCATCCTCCACAATTATACCCTTTTTTGACTTATGAGGAAGACAGAAAGTCTCCACACACGAATTATCACCACAGTTTAGCTTTCCGTTCACCATGATTCCGACTCCAAATCCTGTGCCGAATGTATAGCCCAAAAGATTGCGGAAGCGTTTCGCACTTCCTGCGGCCGCCAACCGGTGGTTGATTTCAGGCAAGGCTCCACAAAGTGCCTCTCCGTAAGCAAAAAGGTCGCCGTCATTGTTGATGAAGACAGGGATTCCGAACTCATTCTGAAGCATTGGCCCGAGTGCAACGCCATCGCGGAATGATGGGAAGTTTGGCAGGTATCCTCCGATTATTCCATTGGGATAATCAGCCGGACCGGGGAATGCAAAACTGATAGCCACCGGTTTCTCGTCAAGTTTATCGATCACTTCATGAAATCCCTTCACCATTGTGTCAAGGCAAAGGTCAAGGTCATGTGCATTTGAAGGATAAGTGATCGGATCTGTTATATACTCACAGCCCCGCATTGCTCCAAATACAAAATTGGTGCCTCCTGCATCAAGTGTTATGACTGTCCTGTCGTCGTGTCTATACATATCGTTGGTCAATTTATTGAAAATCTTCTACAAGCACAAAGTTACTCAAATTTTCCGATTCAGACAACTATCTTTACTTGATTTTATATTTTTATGCTCCACACCTGCATTAAAACAAGTTGCGTACTCAATGCGTTATAACCCTAAAAGGGGACTCTCCCAAAATCCAATCTAATACGATTATGAAAAAAAATTCCACAGCAAAGCCTTCGAAAAGAATGCGTAAGGCTGAACTTCAAAATAAAATACTGGCTTTTCTTGAAAAGGAAAACCGCCAATCGTTTAATTATAAGCAAATCGCTTTCGCCATTGATGCCCAAGACTTCAAGATGGATGTCATCAATCTCCTTGAGGAACTCGCCGCTAACGATGTGATTCAGGAAGTAGGCCTTGGAAAATACAAAGCGCCGGCAAACCGCGGATCCGAAAATGTCGGCACATTCATCCGCCGCTCCAACGGCAAGAATGCCGTGCTCATCGATGATGAACAGATACTGGTGGCAGAACGCAACTCCATGCATGCCCTCAACGGCGACAAGGTGCGCGTCATGATATCAGCGGCACGAAAGGGCGTCGAGCCGGAAGCGCAGGTGCTTGAGATCATCGAGCCGAAAGACCAGGTATTTATCGGCGAACTTATCGTTGATAAAAACGGTGCACGGCTTGTGCCTGATTCCAAGTTCCTTGCCGCCGACATAATCCTCAACCGCAACAAACTCAAAGGAGGCAAGAACGGCGACAAGGCAATAGCCCACATCACTATGTGGAAGGATGAAGAGATGTGTCCAAGAGGCGAAATCGTCGACATCTTGGGCAAGAAAGGTGAGAATACCGCTGAAATGCATGCCATCCTTGCAGAATTCGGTCTGCCATATAAGTACCCCGAGAATGTGGAGAAAGCTGCCGACAAGATCGGCGCAGGCATCACACCCGAGGAAGTGGCCAAGCGAGAGGACTTCAGAGGAATCACCACTTTCACTATCGACCCCCGCGACGCAAAGGATTTCGACGACGCACTTTCAATCAGGACACTCGCCAACGGCAATTATGAAGTGGGTGTCCACATTGCCGACGTTACCCACTACGTCACTCCCGGCAGCATCATTGACAAAGAGGCACAGAAACGTGCTACTTCCGTATATCTTGTCGACCGCACCATCCCCATGCTCCCGGAGCATCTCAGCAACGGGATCTGCTCCCTGCGTCCTGATGAGGAGAAGCTGACTTTCTCTGCCATCTTTGAACTCGACAAAAACGCAAATATTATCAATTGCCGCATAGGGCGCACCGTAATCAAGAGCAACCGCCGCTTCACATACGAGGAGGCGCAGGAACGCATCGAGACCGGGGAAGGTGACTATTCTACTGAAATCAATATCCTCAACGGGCTCGCCCAGCAACTCCGCAAACGCCGCTATGACAACGGTGCCCTTGAATTTGACCGTGCCGAAGTCCGTTTCGACATCGACAAGGACGGCAAACCGATCAGTGTCTATTTCAAGGAGTCCAAAGAAGCCAATAAGCTCATCGAAGAGTTCATGCTTCTCGCCAATATTGCAGTGGCTGAAAAGATAGGCAAGGTGCCAAAAGGGAAGAAAGCCAAGTCGTTCGTATATCGGGTCCATGACAAGCCGGATGAGGAAAAGCTCACGAATCTCAGCCACATTGCGGCTCGCTTCGGCTTCAAGATCAATCCAGAAGGGAAGTCCAACCAGGTCAACAAGAGCCTTAACCGAATGCTGAAAGACGTAAAAGGACGCGGCGAAGAAAATATGCTCTCAATGCTTGCCATCCGCTCCATGGCGAAAGCAATCTACACCACCGACAATGTAGGCCATTACGGACTTGCGGTGCCTTATTACACCCACTTCACCTCTCCTATACGCCGCTATCCCGACATGATGGTGCATCGTCTTCTCCAACGCTATGCCGACGGAGGAAGATCCGTGGATAAGATAAAACTCGAAGACCAATGCAAGCACTCTTCCGACATGGAGCAGCTATCTGCCAATGCAGAACGTGCTTCAATCCGCTATAAGCAGGTGGAATATATGCGCGACCGTCTTGGAGAAGTCTATGAAGGTGTGATCTCCGGCGTGACAGAGTGGGGATTCTACGTTGAGCTTGACGAAAGCTTATGCGAAGGATTAGTGCCTGTGCGCGATCTTGCCGACGACTATTACGACTACGACGAGAAAAATTATTGCCTTACGGGCCGTAAGACCCACAAGAAATACACTCTTGGCGATCGCGTGAAAGTTCAGGTGGCTCGTGCTGACCTCGACAAGAAGCAGCTCGACTTCGCCCTCCTCTCCGACGACGGCAACCCCAACAAACCCCTGAAAGAGAAAAACAAGAAGCACGGTCGCAACCAGCCGAAATCCGGCCGTCGCTCCAAATAAACTTGTTGGGACGCACGGCGCGTGCGTCCTTTCTTCCATTCTCATCCGAATCATTTTAAAAATTTTTAAGAAAAAAAATTTGGCAGATTCCGCAAAAAGCAGTAATTTTGCACCCGGATGAGCCCTCCACGACCAGCTCCCCGTAAATCCCCCAGATCTTGACCGAAGCAAGGGTAGCGGGTTGAGCG
>JAIDUH010000097.1 GCA_029060285.1 Muribaculaceae bacterium
TATGGTCCGCTGTGCTATCTCTATTCGGCCGAGAAGGATCCTCGCGTTGCCTGGGAATTCGGATATGGAAAGAGCTATACAACCTTTGCCTATGACAACCTAACGGTAGATCAGGATGCTTCCACAGCATCAGAAGGCATTAAAGTGACGTTCGATGTCAAGAATACCGGCAGTGTGAAGGGCGACGAGATTGCACAGGTGTATCTTTCGCCGGGGGAGGATAATCAGAACATCCGTCCGATAAAACTGCAGGGATTCGCAAGGGTATCATTAGAGCCTGGAGAGACGAAGAAGGTGCAGGTGACTCTCTATCCGGACCAGTTCGGCTACTATACCCATGACGGGCAACGCCAATGGAACATCGATCCGGGTAAATATACCGTCAAGATCGGAGCATCCTCGCAGGATATCAGGCTTCAGGAAGATATCACGCTGAAGGGAGATAAGATTACTAAGCCAATCCGCGACCAATACTTCTCTGAGGCACACGTGATTTAAAAGACCTTATATGATATGGGCAACCAGAAGGGAGAGGATTGCCCATTGTAACCGATTGCTTTAGCGTTGTACGGGATATGCAGTAAAATACGCACCCGTACGACGCTAAAGCATATTATTAGTGTGTGCTTTTGCCAATAAATTGAAAAGTATGTTAAATCAATAACCGACATTCAAAACGTGTTGTTATAGATTATACGCGATCATACCAGCCGTGACTGCGGAGATGCTTTCCAGAAGAACTAAGATGCCATAAGATACCCCAGAAGATATTTTTTATAAAGACCAAACAAACAAGAATGAAACTTACGAGACATCATCTTTTTTATCTGATATCAGTTACTCTTGCAGTGGTAATCTGTGCAGCATGTAGCCATAAACAGAGTACTGATGGGAGCGATTCCTCCAGCCTAAACATCGCAAACGTGAATTTGGAAAAAGAATCGAATTCGTTTACTCCTGGGAATACAGTCAAGACCCGCTATGAGCTACCGCAAGGTTATCATAGGGTGAAGACAGAGAGCGGATCTTTTGAGGAATATCTCCAGAATCTTCCGCTAAAACCAATAGGCTATTCTACCCATCTATATGATGGCAGCCTAAAAAACCGTAAGATTGCCACATCTGTCATAGATTTGGATATTGATTCGTTAGATCTACAACACAGCGCAGATGCAATAATAAGGCTCCGGGCAGAGTATCTTTACAAGACCGGACAATTTGACAAGATCAGTTATACTTTCACTGATGGTTTCCAATGTGATTATTCGAAATGGGCGCAGGGATTTCGTGTAAGATCTGACGGGAATCACACAAGATGGCATAAGGCAGACGACAAGACAGAGGATTATTCATACGCGACATTTCGAGAATATCTTCGCACTGTGTTTGCACATACAGATGAAAGGACTCTTGCGAAAGAGATGAAAGATGCAAAAGAAGATGAATTCGGAATAGGCACAGTGATCTTTGATCGAAAGAATCCTCGCAACGTTGCCATTGTAGTCGATATGCTCGAAAGGGATACAATTCGGCACGGCTATGGATTGGAGAATGCGGAAGTAGTGCTTCTCGCTCAAGGCGGCAAACCTGCTCAGGAAATTGAGATCATTAGAGGTAACGGTGATGAATTCAATCTTTTTAAGGAAGGTGATAAAGATTTCACGGAGAGAAAACATAGTTCCATCTGGACAACGCCCAATAAAGGCGAGCGAAGTCTCAGAAGACAAGGAGGGCGTTTTTTCTCAGGCGACTATGAATTCTCTGATAAAATAAACAAAAAATACAATTGATAATAAATGGAAAAAACAATCAAAAGGAGAACCGGAATGTTCTCCACTACAACGCCTGTTTAGGCTCAAATTTTAGATAATGGAGATATTGAATACTTGACTCCATTGCAGGAAGTGAATGTGGAGGCTTTTGCTTCAGATTATCACTTAGGAAATAGTGCAGATTATGGACAATATCATGAATGGTATCTTGACAATCTGAGGAAACAGGCATCTGAAAAGGCTCAATATGCAAGAGTAGGATTTGCCCCCTTGACAACTGAAGCCGATGATACCGCCATCATCGATGGAACAGAACTAAAAAGTGAACAGCGAGATTTTGGAGATACAATCCAAAGAAGACACGATACCGGATTTTACGACAGACATCCGTCAGTTCTGGGCTTGGATAGCATTTTGTTCAAGCGAATGAATAGCCCCATGAGTGGTTTCTCTTGCATAAATTCAAATACCAACTACTATGGACATCGATTTGCAGATATGAATAACATGCACTTCGAGAAAGTACACAAGGGGTTCATTCCAATATCTTTGGATTCACTAGAGAGAGGAGACATCGTTCAACTCAGACGCCCATGGAGATCAGGAGAAGAGGGTTACAGACCTTATCATGCTGTAATGTTCGACAGTTTTGATGATAACGGAGATATTAACACATGGGATCAGCATGGCGCAATTGGGTCAGTCGTTCCGGATTATTCGACTTTTTTATATAAGTCTCTTGATAATCCCAATAATCTGATTCCTCGAACTAAGAATGCTTATCGATTCATTGGAGACAGCCAAACGGAAGCAGAGATAAAAGAAGCCTATGAGGCATACAAGAAAAGAAACGACATTATAGATTGATATTAACCGCCCGGTATACAACCTGCGCTGTATACCGGGTGTATTTTATGTTCGTTTGGTGTAGGAGAGGGCGGCGAGGAGGGAGAGGAGCAGGGCGAAAGCTGAGATGGCGGCGTATTGCGGCCATAGGTCGATGATGCCGGCTCCCTTCAGATAGACGGAGCGCA
>JAIDUH010000098.1 GCA_029060285.1 Muribaculaceae bacterium
GAGTCTTTACCGCGGCAGCCCCCACGTTCTCTTTGACGAAGGTTGGGCGCCCAAGCCAATGGTATACTTTGCGTGAGATATTTACAGCCTGAATATCTTGAGGTAGGGCAATGCAGACTCGCTCCCGGCAAAGAGGATGCCGCGAGTAACTTGGAGAAAGCATATAATTGTCTGATTGATAGGTGTTTATATAATGGGGGGGGGTAGACGAGGTTTCCACCTCAGGGTAGAGGCGGAAGAAGGAGGAGTATACGATGTCAGCTACCTTCATGGTTAGGTATTGCTACTTAGAAACAGGTTAACGAGTGGTATTAGGTAGTTCCTTAAAGTCGGGACTTTACTACGTTTGCAAAGTTAGTAAAAATATTTAAGATTCAAAACAAAATGTTAGAATTTTTCCAAGAAAAATATTAAAAATGCAGATGGCTCTTTCTTTTGATATAGATTTAGCCCCTTTCCCCCTAAAAGTGGAGGTTTGAGTAGGGCTGCTTTTATGCCCTCCGCAGATATTTTTTATCTTCCTTGCTAATAGTATGCTATTGAGATAATATCGCACTTCCAAAGCACTGAAATTTAAGAAGATCCGTGCTAATCCGCTCGCGTCTGCGACCCAAGCCGGCGCTGCCAGGCGATCCGCGATGTTTCATCATCATAAAAATACATACAGAAAACAGGAATGAACTCGCATTGGTGCTTCCTATCGTAGCCTACATCCCTTTAGTTGCGAAAAGTTTGGATTTTAGTGAAATTTGCTGTATCTTTGCAAATCGGATAATAGACATTTACATGGAAGAGATGGAAATAAAGACAGAGTATATAAATATCCAGACCGACTTCGGATTTAAGCACGTCTTCGGAAGCCTGAAGAATAAGGATGCACTGATACGGTTTCTCAATGCGTTGTTTGAAGGCAAGCTGACAGTCACGGACGTCACATATCACGACAAGGAGATACTTCCGTCTGAAGAAGGAGGCAAGCGTATAGTATACGATGTCTACTGCACCACACCGGTCAGCAGAACGGAGTCGCCTTTCTTTCCGAGATTGCAGTCAAAAGGTAAGGGAGAAGCACATAGCGATCATCATTTCATACTGGAGATGCAAAATATCTACACTCCGCCGTTTGAGGAGCGGATGGTCTTTTACGCCTCGAAGATGGTGGCAGGTCAGGGAAAAGCCGGATGGAACTACGAGCTGGAGCCGGTGTTTGCTGTCGCGGTAACGGACTTCAACTTCAGCCATCTCTCACCGAAGCTCGTCAGGGACGTCATGCTTGTAGACAGGGAAAGTGGCGAACCTTTGACCGATAAACTGCATATTTTTCTGTGTTCGCTGAAGGAGGTGCCGGCGATGTGGGAGGAATGCCGAACCGAGATGGAATATATTTTGTTTTTAATAAAAAATATGGATAATATGGATAGCACGTCATTGGCATACCGTGAGGGGAGATTTACGGAGATATTTGAGGCGGCACGAAGCAGCCGGTTGAAGAAAGATGAGATAGTGGCATATAGCCAGTCACTGGAGAAGTTGCGTGACACGCAGCTTGGTATACAGTATGCAGCGGAACGGGCGGCGGAACGAGCTGCAGAGCGCGCACGGTCCGAGGGCCGTTCGGAAGGTAGAGCAGAGGGAGAAACTAATGCTAAGATCAAGATTGCGCAGAAGATGCTCAAGGAAGGGCTTTCGATAGAGATGATAACCACCTTAACCGAACTTTCTGAATCGGAAGTGCTGTCACTATGATGGGTTCAAAATCCTACGCAGATCATGGGCTTCGCCCGCTGGCGCAGCCCTGGCGATCCGCGATGTGAACGTATCTAAAAAGATCCATCTCAAAAGAGAGTTTGTCGCGCGTGGGCGCATACGGAGCATGCTTTATTACGTTGCTTGACGCGCGGGAAGTAAATCTCATCCTTTATGGGGTCGGAAGGTCCGTAAGGATTTTGTCGATGGCGAAGTCGAGGATGGGGTCGATGCCTTGTATAAGCAGGGAGTCGGGGGCGTGGACCTCGCAACCGGGTGAGGGGTCGATGCCGAATTCTGTGATGTTGCCACCTGGGGATGTCATCGGACATGCCGAGAATCTCACACTCCAACCGATAGGCATTTCTGAATTGAACGGAAGTCCTCCGCCACCACCCGTGCGTGCTCCAATTATACTGACATTTGGAATGGTCTTCATCACTGAGACAAAGTCATTTGCTGCGCTGAAGCAACTGCGGTTGGTCAATACGGCTATCGGGCGGTTGAGGTAGGCGATGCGCATATTCGTGTCGCAAGGTTCGTAGAAAATCTCGTATGGCTCGGAGAAATCATTATGCCCCGGTCCCGTCTTGTGGCGTATGCTGCCTCCTGACACCTTATGGTCGATAAGACGGCTCACGAGTGTCTTGATGTTTGTCAGGTTGCCACCTCCATTGTCGCGTATGTCGATGATGAGTCCCTTGCTTTGCTGCAGGATGGCAAGTATATAATCCAGGTTCAGGTTGCCTATATCATAGGCAAAAGATGGATAATACATATATCCGATCGTGTCAGGCAGCATTGAGTAGGATATGCCAGAAGTCTGGAGGTAGTTGAATTTAAGGTAGTTTTCTTGTATTGTACGGAGACGGAAATCCTGAGGATAGTCGCTCCACCATTTGCGATAATAGGAAGTGTTGAAAGTCGAAATGAGGTTTACGTGTCCGTCCCTCAGTTCGTCGAGCATGGCAGCGCAGATGGCGAATAGCTGAGTATATTGCGTATCATCCTTTACAAGAGGACGATATTTCAAGTATACAGAGTCCCAGTCGAGTCCCTTCTCATCGAGGAAACAGTAATGCTCATCTATCGTCTTCCATAGCTGGTCGAAGTTGGCGATGGGGTCATAAATGCTCTTAAGATGACTGTCATCAACACACGAATAAGTCAATCCCACGAGCAGCAGGAGCGACGCAATCATCGGCAGTATATTCAGTCTATTCATAATTCATAATTCAACTTTCGCAAGCGTAAGTTGAGGGTTATAAGGTTATTGGGGTAAAGGGTTAGCAGAATTATATGAGATTATATTTTCAGAAAAACTCTATACCACATCAAATCTAACCCTATAACCATTTAATCAATAACCCTTAAGTTGAGCCTGCGAAACTTTAATTAATAATTCATCATTTATCATTCATAATTACTGGACATCGTCGAAAAGGGAGTTCTCGATTATTTGGGGGCTTGAAGGCATCTCAGGCTTATCTGTTATGTCCGGGAGTTCCTGCAGGTCGGAGTCGTCCTCCGGGTTTTCGGTGGTCTCGGTCTCTGCCGTCTCCGGGACTTCCGGCTGGCGCAGCGGTTCGAGTTCTGTGATCTCTCCGAGCTGATAGGTAGTGATTCTCTTTCCTTTTGCCTTGAAACCTTTGACTGATATGAACTCTTCCGCGTCTATCTCAAGCGCCGGACGGACTGAGTCATTGCCTCCGAAAGTCACCTGTAGTCTTGGGTATGGTGTGTCCGTCAGCAAGATCATGGATGATTCCGGCCCGTTACCTACAAATCGCTGCGGATTTTTCGACTGCTCGAATTCAAAGCGCTTCAGGTAGGGATATCCGAGTTCTGCGTCATTCAGCGCAAGAGTCCACACCTTTCCCTTTATGAATTTCTCTATCCTCAGGATATTATCTTCATAATGGTTCTCTTCGGAAAAACTTGTGGTATAAAATTCACCATCTTTTGTGATGATCAGCACAAGGTCTTCTCCGAGGAAACTGCCGAGATATTCACCGCGTCCGTCATAGTTAAGGCGGAGCACATCGCGGTCAAACCATACGTCCCTGCCTCCGAGTGTCGATGTACCCTTCTTGTCGAGAGTCACGGACTGGATGTTGAACTTGGTCACGAGATTACCCAGTGATTCCTTTCCCTTGATATCAAGGGCTGCGAAATCTACTATCACCTCCCGGTTGCGCGGACGGCGACCGTCAGGCCCCGGCTCATCTTTCAGCAATACCTTCACCGTCTCCGCCTCTCCATTAGGATTGACGGTCATCCACTCGATGCGGCTTCCGGGCTCTCCCTTTGTCATGTTGTACTCTTTGTCGCGGGTCAGACCGGTGATGAAGAAGCGTTTCTTATAATATATCCCTCCTTTGCCGTTCCGGTATATGACGTTGTAGATGGTTCGCTTGTCATTTTTCTTGAAAAGGCCCACATGGATCACTTTCTTTCCGACATAAAGCTTTTCCTGCACCTTTGATATCTTATAAGTGCCGTCGCGATAGACCACAAGAACATCGTCGATGTCTGAGCATGTGAATTTGAACTCGGCATCCTTCAGTCCCGTGCCGATAAAGCCTCCCTCTTTGTCGAAATAAAGACGCTTGTTGGCCTCCGCGACCTTCGTTGCGACAATTGAGTCGAATCCACGCAAGACGGTACGCCGTGGGAACGCGTGTCCATATTTCTCTTTCAGATGAGTAAACCAGCTGATCGTGAAGTCGGTGATATGCTCCAGGTTGTTTCTGAGCTCAGCTATCTGCTTGTCGAGAAGAGCTATTTTCTCATCCGCTTTCTCTGAATTGAACTTGAGAATGCGTCCCATCTTTATTTCCCAGAGGCGCATATAGTCGTCGTGGTTGATCTCGCGGAAGAACGAGGGCTTGAAAGGCTCGAACAGTTCTGAAAGCCTGTTGATTGCAGCTTCCATGTCAGCGGCACGTTCGATTTCAGGGTCCTTATACATCCGCTCCTCGATGAATATCTTTTCAAGGCTTGCGAATAGTTGGCTTTCAAGGGCTTCCCCGAGCTTTATCTCAAGCTCGCGGTGAAGTATGGCCTGTGTGCGGTCGGTAGAAAACTTCAATACTTCGCTCACTGTCAGGAAGCGGGGTTTTTTGTCCCAGATCACGCAGCAGTTAGGGGATATGGATACCTCACAGTCAGTGAATGTGTAAAGCGCATCGATGGTCTTGTCGCTTGATGCGCCGGGGGCAAGATGCACAATGATTTCTGCATTGGCAGACGTGTTGTCGTCCACTTTTCTCACCTTGATCTTACCCTTCTCCATGGCCTTGAGGATGGTGTCGATTAGGGTGGCTGTGGTCTTTCCAAAAGGAAGTTCTCTGATCGCAAGGGTTTTATTGTCGATTTTCTCGATTTTTGCCCTCACTTTGATCTGTCCGCCACGGGCGCCGTCGTTGTATCGCGACGCGTCCATCAATCCTCCGGTCTGGAAGTCAGGATAGAGAGAGAATGGCTTTCCTTGAAGATATGCGACTGCCGCTTCAGCGATTTCATTGAAGTTGTGGGGGAGAATCTTGCTGTTAAGGCCTACGGCGATCCCCTCCACTCCCTGTGCAAGCAAAAGTGGGAACTTTGCAGGAAGCGTGACCGGCTCTTTCTTTCTTCCGTCATAGCTGGGTTGCCATTCGGTGATTTTCGGAGAGAACAGAATTTCGAGCGCGAGTTCGCTGAGTCGGGCTTCGATATATCGGGGAGCGGCGGCAGAGTCTCCGGTCAGGATGTTGCCCCAGTTCCCCTGTGTGTCAATGAGCATCTCTTTCTGTCCGAGTTGCACGAGTGCGTCGCCGATGGAGGCATCGCCGTGAGGGTGATAGCTCATTGTGCTACCTACGATATTTGCCACTTTATTGAAGCGGCCGTCGTCAAGAGTCTGCATCGTGTGCAAGATGCGTCGTTGCACGGGTTTCAGACCATCCTCGATGTGAGGCACGGCGCGTTCGAGGATGACATAGCTGGCATATTCGAGATACCAGTTTTTGAACATGCCTGAAAGCTGGTGCTTCTTGTCGCTGGCGCCCGGTATCCGGTAGGATGGAGTCGGCTCTTGCGGGATGTCCGCGGCTGCTTCTTCCTCAAGACGCTCGTCTTCAGGGGTCTCGATGATGCCTGCCTCTCCGTTTTCGATGAGGGCTTCGGTTGTCAGGTTTTCTTCGTTATTCCGGTCTTCGAAGTTAAGGTTTTCTTCTTCGGGTATGTTGTCGTTGTTGTCGATATCGGCCATAAAATTGCAATTTGCACAAAAATACAAAAAAAATCGTTTTTAACCAAATTTTTTTTTAATACATGCAGATAAACACATAGGGACGCACGTTTCCGCGCGTCCCTATAAGGTCATTGGAATGTTTCGCTGATTTAGAATTGGAGTTTGATGGTTTCGGTGTGGCCATCTGCTTCAAGGACGAGGATGTAGATGCCGGAGCGTAAGTTGAGTTCGCTCTTTGCAGCTGCTGAGGCATTTCCCTTAGTCGACTCAAATGTGCCGAGGCAGATGCCCATTGTATCATAGACCGTGCAAGTTACGGTAGTGCTGTCGCTAATCATGCTTACGCCTGATTCATCCACCACTTTCAATATTCCCGATGCATCTTTAAGTCCCTCAAAGTTCCATGAAAGTCCTTTCGGGAGTTCAGGAAGAACTATATTGGGTGTCCCGCTGAAGTTATCCGTGATCCAAAGATGGAACTCATCTCCTGCTACAGGAACATATTCAGGATTCATGGTCACAATGACATTGCCATTGATCTTAAGGTTGCCCTTTACGTTCAGATATGAGCAGTCGTTGTTCTTGCCGGCCTGGCGGAGATAGAGAGCGAGGGTAGCTCCTTCGTTTATCGTCACATTGCCGGTGGAGAATATAGGACCATAATGGTGAGCTGAGGTTTCTGAATATGAGCCGGGTTCTATGACGCCATTCTCATTCACAGTGATATTGCCTACCGTGCCGCGACCGCGAAGCTTGCCTTCACCTTCTATAGTAAGCGGGGCTTTCAGGAATTCTGTGTTGTATGGAGATTTTGTGGCATTGAGAGAAAGAGTTCCCTCTTTGACAGTCAGGCCATTGATCTCAGACATGAGCTTGGAAAGGATCATATCGCATTTGCCGGTCTTCACTACACGGGGTTTCCCTGAGAAAGAGCCTGAATAGCTTATATTCTTTTCATCGTTGCCTATAGTCAATGTGCCGGTTCCGTTATATACACCGTTACCTTTTAATCCTGCAACTCTCATATTGCGTGCTTGTGCATTGAAAGTCACTCCTGAAGAGATATTGAGGAAAGCCTTTGGCATACCGTAGTCATTGTCCCATTTGAAATCCGGGTCATATGCACCACGTTTATGATGGTATGCTGCTACTTCACCCTCAAATCCTGACCAGTCGCCTGTAAGGTCGCAGCGAACGCCGGCGGCATATACAGAGAATGTTCCGGCTCCGGTAAGTTTGCCGGTGTAAGAGCAGCGGGAATCAAGATAGAGAGAACCCTTGTTGCCTTCAGCCACATGGTAGTTTGTCGGATTCTTGCTGTAGGTGTACATGCTCTCCGGATCCCAAAGAGCACCGTTTACAAATTCTACGGTAGAAGGTAAAGATATGATATCGTTCACTTCAGATGCGTTAACTGAGCCTTCTTCAATCACCAGACGGTTCATGTTGTTTCCGCCGGCAAGATTCAGGGTTCCTTTTCCTCGCTTGTAGAGTTTCTGTCCTACGCCGGAAGCGGAAATACCTGTTGAAGTTGTCAAAGTCACGCCGTTCGGAACTTCAAGTGCGGCATTACCGTTTGGCATAGAGATACGCTGACCGAGAGTTCCGGAAGCGTTTACTGCGAGAGTTGCATCATTGCTGATATAGATGCGTGTATTGACATCGGAAAGGGCTCCTAAGTCGTTGCCGATGTTGTTAGAGAAGATGCCTGCGATCACTTTGCCGCCGTTTATGTAAGTGCCCCCTGTATAGCTGTTGATGTTATTGATGGTAAGTGATCCTTTGCCTTCCTTTACAAGCTTGGCATCGCCAACTATCTGGCCTTCTCCCGAGAGAGTGAAGTCTTTTTCATCATTCTTGAATGTCACTGCCGACGGCTTCAGGAGTCCCTCGATCTTCACGTCGGTAGTAAGGGCAGAGTCGTCAAAAATAACTTCATCGCCGGGTACGAACACATCTTCATCGCCTGATTCTTGATTCTTGAAAGCAGTTGAATGATCGATATCCCACATAGCGGTCTCGCCACCCATCCAAGTCTTGACGCCGGATTGATAAGCGGAAAGGATTACATAAAGTTTTCCATCCTCAAGTATGAGCTCTTTCTTCATATCATCAATGCCAAGAAGGATAAGGTCAGATAGGTTTCCTTCGATTTCCCCGATTTCTCCGATCAGGTATTTGCCTGAGGGTAGGGGGGTGTCGGCGTCCGCCTGATGGGCAGTGAAGCGAATGATCGGCTGGAGATATTCCGGACCGTTGGTCCAGTCTTTCTTCTCGATGATGAGTTTAGACGCATTGATCTGGTCGATTGTCTGGTCGGTAAAAGCATCAAGTTCAATGGTTGAGCCGAAGCCGAGGGTAAGTTCTCCGGTGGTAAGAGTGCCCGGATTAGTCTGATCGCCGAGACGAATTACAGATGCATAATTCATATCGATGCCCTTCGGAGCCAAGAGTGAGGAAGTCTCGAGCACAGCGAAGTTGTTCATCCAGACAGGGCTGTTGGAGAGCTCTCCATCCAATGCCACTGTACCTGCCCATATTTCAGTCTTTCCGGAGTAAGCATGCGTCCCTGCAGGGAGTATAAGCTTTCCGTCGCCTTGCTTGATCATTCGCATATCGCCGCCGAAAGATCCCGCAGAGATCGTATGAGTGAAAGTCTTGGTTGTGATGTTGTCATTATTATTGTGTCCTTCTACCCATGTAGGGGTGTTGACAGTCAGAATGGCAGGTGAGGCTCCGTCGGCTGCAGAGAGGGTCATGTCGCCGGTCTCGCATACTATCACGTGCTTGCCATTGAGAGAAGCATCGATTGTTCCGTTGTTGGCAACTTCTGTGCGGCCAGTCATGGTCAGAGGGGCGGGAGGCACGATCCTGTCTTCAAATGCGCTGAGCAT
Source organism: Muribaculaceae bacterium (assembly GCA_029060285.1). Classification (GTDB taxonomy): domain Bacteria; phylum Bacteroidota; class Bacteroidia; order Bacteroidales; family Muribaculaceae; genus Lepagella. Next base: position 8,875 of record JAIDUH010000098.1, read on the forward strand.
GAAACTTGTGTGAGGGGGCTGGTTGTAGCCACACATCTGCCAGTTCATCGCATTGCGGTACTGATGGTCATACCATAGAGAGTATACGCGGTATTCTGTCGGGAAGTCGGTTGAATACACGCGGATGTTGTTATCGGCGTCGCGCATGATGTATTCCTCTCGCCAGTCACCGAGTATATCACCCTGGAAGCAAGGTGTGCCCTTGGTGTCATTGTTAGTCTTGCTGCCTTCAAGTATGGCGATGCGTCCTTTTTTTGCCTTGTAGATACCTCCTGCAGTGTTTTTGCCGTTGCTGTAGTCAAATGATTCGTCGCAGAGGTCACCGTCCCAATATACTCGGTAGTTTTGGGAGATGCTGACAGAAGATTTATCATCACCGATGATTGCCTTGTGAGAAGCACCTCCGATTATTGCGGCATCACGCGAGGAAATACCTTCTGCACCCGGATATTCATCGATGAAGTTGCCCATCATAGAGCGTCCGTCATCGTTGCCTCCGGTAGTGCGGTAGTATATTTTGGAAGTGGTGGCATCACGGAAATTATTATTGGGGTTTTCCTCGTTGCAAGCAAAGATTTCCTGGCCGTGGGTATAAGGATCGAAGTCGCTGCAGTGCTGGGCGTCGCCGTGTCCGAGTCCGGTTGTAGAAAGTCCGTAGCCGTTATCGTCGATCACCATCGATCCGTAAACGATCTCATCGCGACCATCCCAATCCACGTCGGCAATTCCGAAGTTGTGGTAGCCCTGACCTTCCCATGGCCAGCCAAAGCTGTTCCAACGCCAACGTTCCACGAGTTTATGGTTGACCGGATCGATATCATAAGCTATCATCTTATGCTTTGTGTAGATGCCGCGTGCAAGGAAGAGGCTTGGTTTGCGTCCGTCAAGATATGGAGCTCCAAACATATATTTTGAAGATCTGTGTCCGTATCCGTCGCCCCATTCATTACTGACTAGAGTGTCGTAGGCTCCGCCGCTGAGGATTCCGTTGGGATTGTTTTCAGGCTCTACACGCATGAGCGGGTAGTCTATACATTCATATGGTTGGCATGTTTCGCCATTGGCATATACGAGATATTCCTTACCCCAGTGAATAAACCATTGGCCTGAAGGGAAAGCGTCGCCTGTGCCGCGATAATTGATCGAAGCATCACCGACAGTATAGGTGCTTCCGTCGGCTTGATGGATAATGGTGCCGTCTGCTGCACGGAACACTACTTCCGCTTTGCCGTCGCCGTCCCAGTCAGTTGCGATTATGTTGATTTCATTGTTTTGGAAATCGCCGATGTTGGGACCGAAATTGATCCACCACTTCACGCTTCCGTCCATTTCGAGACATTCCACTACGGTGAAGATGCCGTTGTCGCCTTTGCCATAGCTGGGAGCCTGGTTGTCATACTTCATGATGATCTCAAGTTCGCCATCGCCGTCTACGTCAGCGGCAGTCGCATCATTCGGCACGAGACCTGCTTTGATCTCGGGAGCATGCTGAGGCTTGATGATGGTATAATTTTTTTCCCATACTTTGACCGGAGCACAGGCGTCAGCTTCCACACCGTTGATTACGGGTTTTATAGTGTATGTATCGTTGGCAGATCCTGAGGCATCGGTAAAGTTTGATACTTTAAGAGGGATATCGTTAAGTTTGGTTGCGCCACGATAGATGTTATACTCGGTGCCGTCCCATTCCTCGGCGTTTATGCGCCAGGAGCAGAATACACCGGCATCTGTCTTCATGGCTACGAGTCCTCGTCCGAGGGAATCAGTCACTCGTTGGGCTGTAATCGTCGGGGCAATGGCCAAAGATGCCGCGACGGCCAGCAAAAATCGTTTTTTCATAATGTCAAGCTTGATTATGTTAGTTATCAGTTGTCAGTTTTCAGTTGATAAGATGTCTGAAAAATGCAAAATTACGATAAAAATTTTTATTCCCAAACAAATTTTTAGTTAAAATTTAAAAAATAAGGAACAAAGTACCATTAGGCTCGCTTCTCATAGCGAACTCTATGCGCCTTAGCGTGAGATCCACTCCCCAAGCACGAAAAAGGGACGCACGACTCGTGCGTCCCTACAAGGTCAATGGGTTTGAATCTATTATCTCTTATAATGCTGGTGAAAAGTCAGTCGCGGTTTTCATTTGATATCCGAATTACTTCCTCCGGAGTCATGTCATATTTAGTGGCTATCACTTCTGGCTGGATGCCCAGTGACAGCATGAAACGAATGCTGTCCTTCCTCTCTTTAGCCCGACCCTCAGCCCGACCCTCAGCCCGACCCTCAGCCAAGCCTTCTTGCCGGCCTTTCTGTTCCCCATCCTGGTAAGCACCCCGAATCTGGTTGAGGGTGTCGCGTGCGTTCTTGACGTCGGCCTCATAGTGGTACCGCTGCTCAGGAGTAAGTGTCGCCACATTTGCCACCTCTGCCAGCCGCCTGAATATCTCGCTGTTGCTCTTGAAAGCCACCTCTTGCCTTATTCCCATATTCTTAATATTATAAATCCATTTTTCATCCAATTTCTCACACTCATCTTCCTCCTTGTCAAAGAACGGGAGCTGCACAAATATATAACGTGTCTTCATGCCGATCGGTTTCAGGGAGTCCTCGTCAATCACCGAAGCCCTTACAATCGGTTTCTGTTCCAGGGCATTCACATGGAAATTGCAAAGGAAGACCCCGATAACCGGTTTCAGCGAATAGTCCCATTCGACTTCTTCCTCCTTCTTGCCCCTGTAGCCTTGTTCAGCGACCCCTCTGGACACATAAAAGGCGGCCCTGTCCAGGAACTTCGGCTGGCTTGCCTTCTGCATCTCGACAATGAAGCGGTGGTTGGAAGAAGTCTCGCACAGGATGTCATAACGTATTGACTTACCATCCTTCCATTCCGGTGTGTGCTCGTTGTTGAGATACGTTACGGTCTTGATTTCCTCAAAACCTTCTCTGTTACAGAGCAGTGCATTGAGCAAGTCTATCAGGACGGGCTCGGAAATTTTCTCCCTTCCGAAAAGGAGCTTGAATCCCAAGTCGGAAGTCGGGTCGATGTATTTGGTCATGCTTTCTGTTATTTTTCACAAAGATAGGTCAAAAATCTTTATCATGCAAATCAAAAATGTATTTTCTAAAAAAATAATCGCAAAGATACATCCGCAAGTACTCTGAAGCGCACGTGACTGTGATCCTCGATTTCTTGATATCGCTCCCCCGACCCCCTCGTCAATGCCCCCACGCAGCGAGCCCATTGCGCCTTTGCGTAAGATCCCTCCCAAGTACGAAAAAGGGACGCACGAGCCGTGCGCCCCTACAAGGTTATTTGTGGAATTATGAATTAGAAATTGAAATTTATTCTAAATTCTAAATTACTTAACGATGATCTTCTTGCCGTTGTGGATGTAAAGACCCGGACGAGTAGGCTGAGCTACGCGTACACCGTCGATAGAATACCAGTTGTTGTCAACAGCCTTAACAGCTTCAACAGCCTCAACTGCATCGCCATTCTGCTTGTAAACAGTGATCTTAGCACAAGCTGTGTCGATACGATAGAGAGCATAAGTCACGTCGTAGAGACCTGTTTCTTCGTTGAGAACACCAGTTTCAGCAACGCTGTAAACTGCGTCTTCGCCTGCGAGTTGAGCATAGTATTCGTCGTCAGTTGCACAAGTCGGGTGGTTGGAGTTTCCACCATAGTTGTTGATGTAGTTAATTACAACGAAATCGTTCTGGTCAAGATCGTGTACGATGATGTTGTTGTTATTGTTCTTAGTCTGGTCGTTGTAGAGACCAATATGGTAGAGCATACCAACATTCGGGAGACCACCTTCATCAACCTTACCTCTGTCGGGGAAGATTGTAAGACCTTCGAAATACTGGCTCTTTTCAGTCTCAGCAATAGCAGCACGATCAATAACTGTATAGTTAATGACGTTAGTTGTGTTATCTTCTGAGATGAAGCCGAACGGATAGATAGTTGCAGGTACAGTTATAGGATTGCCTTCTTCGTCTACACTTTCTACAGTTTCAGTTGCTGAAGAATAGTAGAGACGCTTACGTGCTGTCCAGTTATTGAAACCGGAAGTAGCACTGCTATTGAGAACTTCAAATGCGGGGAAGCCGGCAGCGCTGATCTCTTCCTGAGTCATGCGTGCGAAATCCCAAACTTTCTTAGTTGCGAACTCAAGGTCATTCTTAACTTCGATAGTCTTTGCTTCGTAGCCGAATGCTTCAGTTGTCACCTTGAGAGTACCTGCTTCTGTTACAGTAAGCTGGCAACCTGAAGCTTGCTCTTCTGCCTTAACTACTTCACCGTTTACGCCGTTGAATTCATAATTGATGAAGATAGTCGGACGCATCGGAACATCAGCATTGCTTACAGTAAGAGTATAAGTTTTGCCAAAGCCCTCTTTTACAGAAGAAATTGTAACGTCTGCTGCAGGAAGAACATATGCAACACATTCAACATTTTCTTCAACAACTTCAGACTTAGCTTCGCCAACAGTTGTCCATGCCTTGAGCACACCACTTGTAGTAGTGAAGTACTTGTAAGCACCTTCGCATTCTGCCCATTCAACTTCGATTTCTTGACCATCAGTGCCTACTACATGAAGAGTCTCCTCCTCAAGGAAAGTGATAGTATACTGACGTGCTTTCGGTTCAGACTGCTCATCTTCTGTTTGGCCCATACCTGTAAGAGCAATTGTCGGAGCATTTGCCCATTCGTATGAAGTCTCAAATGAAATCATGATGTTGTCAAACTGATATACAGTCTGATAGCGTGCCAAGAGAGCGAAAAGGCCTTCAGCATACATGCTGATATCGAGTCCGTTGTTGACGTTAGTTGCAGGTACTTCAATTGTGCCGGCCTGTACGATTTCTCCTTCAAGAGATGTAACAGAATATTCTACTTCTCTTGTGTTTGTGTTTACATCCAGTTCTACAGTATACCAAGCACCTAAAGAAAGTGTCTGTGTCTCGTCAAAGCTGATTCCGTAAGTAACAGCCCCGTCTTCACCCGTTAGTTCAGTAGTTGCTCCGTTGATAGCATATACAGGATTCTCGTTTGCTTCTTCAAGCTGAGACATGTCGAAAAGATATGTCTGCCACCAGCTGTTTTCTGCAGACTGGCTCCAAGGATTGCGATACTTATTATTGGCGATAGGAGCGTGGTTAGTGAATACGGTGATTTCACTGTTGTACTGGTTGTTGGAAGTGGTCTTGATGCAGAAGTCAAACTTCAGGTTGTAAGTACCATCTTCAAGAATAGACTCACCTGCTTCATTAAGATAGATGTCCTGACCCCAGGTCACCTGACCGCTACGTCCGTTGTTTTGTCCGAGCGAAAGTTCAAGATACTTACCGAATGCGTCGGATGCGATAGACATTGACGCACCTCCGAAGCTCCAACCTGTTTCTTCGGCACTTGTAGCAGTCTCAAAATTCTGCTGATACAGAATTCGAGTTGAAGCGAAGCTTGACAGAGCCAAGCAAGCTACTCCAAAAGTTAATAAAGATTTTCTCATAGAAAATGTTAGTTAATAATTGTTAATGAAAAATGGTTAACTTTTTTAGTACCTGCAGGAGCGTATCAGGCTCCTGCAGGTGTATTTGTTTTATGACCTTAAGGACCTTAAGGACTTTAAAGACTTTAAGGTCCTTAAGGTCGATTATTACCAGCCTGTGTTTTGGGTCAGAGCGCCTGATTTCAGCACTTCAGCTTGTGGAATAGGCCAGAAGTATTGGTGGTCGCCACCCCATGTGCGCTTGGTGATGTAGCTCGGGTTCAGCACCGGTGTATAAGTGATTTCGTCGCCGTTCTTGGTGATCTCCATTACTTTTATGTTTGTAAAGTACTGTGGAGCCTTCATCCAGCGGTGAACGTCATACATGCGGTGACCTTCAAATGCAAGTTCTACGAAACGCTCGTTTTCATATCTCTTTACGAATTCATCATAGCTGAGACCAGTCGGAAGGTTAGGTTGTCCCGCACGCTTACGAACTAAATTAATAGCATCTGCTGCCGACATTGTGAATCCTTCCGGAACGTCATATCCGCTTCCGCAATAATTGAGCAGAGCTTCAGCATAGTCAAGGTATACCTGACCAAGACGGAACAGCACCCATGTATGTTTTGAAGTGGTCACACCTGAACCTGAGATTTTCTGATCGCCGTTGACGTATTTTTTCAGATAGTAGCCTGTTGGAGTACCATACTGTACAGAACGTGAGTTCGAACCGCCATACCAGATCTCGAGTGCATCCGTAGGAAGGTTGACAGGCCATTTCTCACCGTTTACAGCTACAGTTGCTGCAAGACGTGCGTCACGGTTTGCGTAAGGATTCTTAGGATCGTATTGATCATTTGCAGGATCGTCTATGCTGAGACCGTTGAGCGTCTCATAAGCAGAGACGAGATTCTCAGTCGGACAGTTACCGCCGCCTGCGCCGCTCATTCCAATAGGGAAGTTACGGGTTTCCATAGCACGGTCATCAGCCACACGGCGTGCGAAGATGATCTCCTTGATAGCCTCTGCATTCTGCCAGTTGTCAACTCCAAAAAGGCTGGAGTAAGTCTTGGCGAGGTTCATGCTGACCTTTTTGCATGAGTCGATTACTTCCTTATTGCGGAGTGCTGCCTGATGCCAAAGTTCCTTCTTCTCAGAGTCGCTCTTTCCCTGAGTGAAGAGGGGAGAGGCGTGATAGAGGGCTGCACGTGCACGGAGTGCGAGTACGGTGAGCTTATTTACACGTCCGGATTCGTTCTCGATTGAGTTGTAAGCTCCGGAGTAATTAGCGATGATTGTGTCTTTGATAGCAACGCACTCGTCGTCGATGAAAGCGAATACATCGTCAGCGGCTGCGCGTGGCTGGTTGTTGGCTTCTTCGGCATTGTAGTTTTCTGTCATCAATGGCACATCGCCATACTGACGCAACATCAGGAAGTGGAAGTAGGCGCGAAGGAAGCGTACTTCCCACTGGTAGTTGTTGTATTTCAACATCTGATCCTTATAGTCCTTCTCAAGCTTATGCTCGGGGAATTCAAGGTTGTTAAATCTGTCGAGATACAGGTTGCAGTATGCAATTGCATCAAAGCAAGTGCCCCAGGTGGTACTAAGTGCGTTCGATGCGCTCCATGCTCCATTATAGTAAGACTCGATAGTAGCGCCCTGATGGCTGTAGACAGATTCGTCGGTAGCGGATGCGAGCATAGCTCCGCCGTATGACTGTCCGTGGTCGTAGTCAAGGTCACGGTAGATGTGGGTGGTGATCTTTCCTACCTTGTCGAAGTCACGCTGGATGTAGTCCTCGCCGTCGATCTTGAACTCCTTGTGGTCCATCTGATCGGAGCAGGCTGTAAGGCCGAGCGAGAGAATCGCCATTCCGTTGATTATATGTTTTAGTTTCATTTAATCTGAAGTTTAGAGGATGATGGGTTAGAAGGTGAGTTTCACACCGACCGCGATCTGACGGCTGAGCGGAGCCACTGCTCCGGTAGCTTCAGGATCAAGGTCGGTAAGTTTGTCAGCTCCGCCGGTTGCGATGTTGCAGAGGTCTACGCCACGTACGAATACTTTTGCATCGCGGATGAAGCCAGTCTTCGCAAGGAGAGCCTTGTTAAAGTTGTAATAAAGCTCGATGTTGCGCAGCTTCAGGTATGAGCGGTCACGCTGCCAGAATGTGCTTGTGCGGTAGTTGTTGGCATTGCTGGTGGAGCTGAGGCGGGGATAAAGTGCATCTGCCACGTTGTTGCTTTCACTCCAGCGGTTGTCATATACTTCCTGTGCAAGTGAAGAGTTGTTGATGAGACCCCAGTAGTATCCTTGTGAGCTGAGGTTGCAGCCCCAGTTGCCTACGCCCTGGAAGTGAGCCACGAGACCGATTCCCTTGTATTCAGCTCCGAGGTTGAAGGTGTAGAAAATCTCAGGACATATTGGGTTGTAACCGATTTTTGTGACGTCGTTGGCATCAATCACACCATCTTCGTTGATATCCTTATATTTTATATCACCTACACGAACAGTAGAGAATGTCTGAGTTGGAGAAGCGTCGATTTCTGCTTGTGATGTGAAGAGACCCTCAGCAATCAGACCATAGGTTGAGCTCAGCGGGTTGCCTGTGTTCACGAGGTTGTCGTATGCCTTCGGCTCCTCAGCCATGTCGATGATCTTGCTCTTTGCAAAGAGGAATGATCCTCCTGCCATCACATTCCAATCACCGAAGTTCTTTGAGAAGTCAAGTTCGATGTCTACACCACGGTTGTCCACCTTGCCCTGGTTCTTGAATGGAGCAGAGAAACCGATAAGACTCGAGTAAGCTCCAGAGCCGTCTACGAAAATGTCATAGTGGCGGTTGTAGAAATAGTCGGCGGTAAGGTTGATGCAGCCAAGGAAGCTTGCGTTAATACCAACGTCGTATTTTGCAACTTTCTCATGTGTCGGATTGATGGTAGGAGTCTGGAGGAGGGTTGTCTCTCCCCAAGTGGCGCCACCGTCATATTTGTCAGACCACGGATAGCTTACACCGCTCACCTGATATGCCTGCTGGTAGTAGTTCCATACGTTGTCGCCCGGAAGACGGTCGAGATTCTGGATGCCCCATGAGCCGCGCAACTTCAGGAAGTCGACAGCCTGATCAGGATTGTTGAGGAGTACTGCGCCAAGAGATACTGTCGGCGAGAAACTCCATTTGGTTCCGGGAGCAAGACGTGAAGAACCCATTTCTGCGAGCACGACTCCAAGACTCCAGCGGTTAGCATACGTGTACTGTCCCCACAGGGAAATGTTGTGGCGGTAGATGCTCGTGTTGTTGCCCATCGGGCTTTCGTAGTCGTAATAGTATTTAAGCTGTGCCATCACGCGGTGGTCGCCGAATGAACGGTCATAGTCAAATCCTGCCCATGCGTTGAGGCGGCGCTGGAAAGATGTCATGGAAGCTCCTGTACCCATCTCTGTTGCCTGGTCGTCAATTTCCCAATAAGTTGACTCCGGCACTCCGTTGACCCAACCTGTCACATTGTTCATACCGTAGTTGTACTTCTTTGAGTGGTCTTCCACGATATTCGACAGGATATCGTAGCTTGCTCCGACATTAAACTTGAATCCCGGAGTCACCATGCTGAGATCCTGGATCACTTCTGCATTGAAGAATAGTGAGCGGTCAAATATCTTGGTGTAAGCTGCGTCAGTTGACTGAGCCACCGGGTTGTTGTCGCCCGACCAAGTTGAGTTGCCACCCCATACTCCGTTATCATTTCTGATAGGGAAAGCTATAGCCGGAGTATTGTAGATCATATTCCAGAGATTAGCCTGAGATCCGGGGGTCTGCATCTCTCCGAGAGAGGTGAAGATATTTGTCTTCAGCTGGGTGTATTGGAAGAGATCTACATCAAGGTTGATGCGTACGTTTCCTCTTACATACTTATCCTGAGTGGAGTAGCCGGTATTCTGGTTGGGCTTCTTGATGAAGCCGTCGCTATAGAGGAAGTTTACCATTGAGAAATAGCGGAATCTCTCACCGCCCCCTGAGAATTCGACTGAGGCGCGGTCGCCGTTTGCATGGTTGCGGTACGTCTCTGCTCCCCAGTTTACATTGGGATAGAGCATGGGATACTGCCCACTTGCTATAGCATTGATTTCCTGCTGGCTATATTTTGCAAACTGTCCCTGACCCTCATTGTAAAGAGCCTCGTTCATTGCCTTTGCATAAGTCGCACCGTCAACAAACTTAGGGCGATTTGTCATATTCGAGAATACATGCTCATAGTTGATGCGGATAGTGCGGGAGTTGTATTCACCACGCTTGGTGATTACATTGATTACGCCGTCAGCTCCTTTATAACCATAGAGTGCGGTGGCAGCTGCGTCCTTGAGAATCTGCACCTCGAGCACTTCCTCAGGGTCGATGAGAGTTATGTCTCTCTCTATCCCATCCACAAGGATAAGTGGCGTGCTTCCGGAAAGGCTTTGAAGACCGCGAACGTAGAATGTCGGGTTCTGAGCATAGTATGTGCCGGTACCCTGAATTGTAATAAGACCCTTGCCATGGCCTATCAGCGAGTTGCCGATGTTCTTTGCACTTCGCTCGTTGACGGCATCATTGCGAATCACGCTTACGGAAGCAGTAGAGTTCTCCCTTGTGACTCCGAGGTCAACTCCGATGCAGTATTCCTGATCGAGCCAGGATTTTGCTACGGAGTCAGCTTCTTCTTGAGCGAAGACCGGCATAGCGATTCCGGCGGCAAGCGACATTAGAAAAATATATCTTGATTTCATGTTTGTCTCGTTATGTCTCGTTTGAGATGTTAGTTAAAAACCTGCATTAGGAATTATGATTACCAACCCGGGTTCTGGATAAGTCCATAGCCCTTGTTGATTTCATCTTGCGGGAACGGCATCATAAACCATTTCTTCACTTCATTAGAATTAGGATCCTTGCCCCAAAGAACTCGCTTGCCCTGAGTCATTTCGAAGAACTCATATTCGAAGCGTGCCGGTTCTGTCATTCCGCCGTCCTTGTCATCGCCAAACCATGGCGCGTTACGACGAACCCATTCGTTCTTTGCGTTCTTGATCATACGGAATGTTGCCATACCATGTAGAGGCTTCACCATCCAGTCGCCGCGTTTGCGGCGAATCATGTCGATGTAGCGGGCATTTGTCATGCCAAGCTCGCATGCACGTTCGCGCAGGATTTCTTCGATAAGATTGTTCTTGTCGGTTTTGAGGTTCTTGCTTGCGTTATAGCTGGAGTTTACGCTCTTCAGACCCACACGGCTACGTACGAGGTCGATCTGCTTGATGGCATCATCGTTGCGTCCGCATTCTGCGAGACACTCCGCATACATGAGGATCATGTCAGGGATTGTAAGCACATTCCAGTGCATGTTCGGGTCACGATGCCATTCCACCTGGTTGAGCACATACTTGTAAGCGGCAAAACCGGTAGGACAATAGGATGTCAGAGACTCTACGAGTGTGTTGTCGGTCGGGTGCTTCACACACTGACCTGCATTCTGACCTCCTACCCAAAGCTCCATTACATTGCCGGCAGCCTTTCCGTCGGCTGATTGGAGTGCAAGGTTCTGAAGAGTACCTGTTACGGTTGCGTTCTCATAAAGGCGAGGGTCGCGAGAATAAGTCTTGGAGAAACCGCCACGGATTTCTTTGTAAGTATAGAAGAGTTTGTCATAGTTACCGGAGAGGCAAGTATAGACATCCCATTCGGAACCGTCTTTTTCAGCCGTATATGTTTCCTTAAACTTGAAGTCTGTGTCGTGGTTGAACGGCTTGCCGTCGCTCCAAGGGAACATCTCTATGTATTCGAGTGATGGATGCAGGTTCGAGCGGTTTACAGACCATGTGTTCCAGTTAAGCCAGCTGTATGCACCCTGACTGCCGTAGATACTTGCTACCTTTGTCCAGTGGATGTTTTCAGGGGAGTCGTCAAACATATAGCCACGGCGATATGCGAGACGATATCCATCAAGATTCTTTGCGGAAGCTTCATAGAGGTGGTAGTAATTGCCGTTTTTCTCATTTTCTGCCCAGAACTCCTCGAAAGCCTTAAGTGCGCGTTCCCAGCGAGCCTGGTCGAAGTTGCCATACCAAACGAGGTTTTTCTGTTCTGCTTCAGATGAGCCACCCATATATGCCTCATTGCTGTTGTATAGAGGTGAAGCGGCAAGCCAGAGCACCTGTGCCTTAAGAGCCATCACGCCGGCTTTTGTCCAGCGTCCTGTCTGGCGTGAGCTTGACTCTGCATCATTTCCATTATATGCCCAATAGAGGTCGTCCTTTGCTTCGTCACACCACTTTACGATTGCGTCTACAGTCTGCTCGAATGTGCAGCGTTCGCCGATACGGCGTTCGCCATATTCATCGCTTACTGTCTCGTTGGCGTTGCCGATGGTATGGTCGATGATAGGAAGGCCACCGTAGTGGGGGAGGAGGAGCGAATATCCGAATGCCTGAAGAGCCTTTGCCTGGGCAAGGATATAGCGTTTTTCCTTGTCGCTGAGTCCGGGGCAACGGTCGATGTTCTCCTTCATTACAGATACAAGGTGGACTGTCTGCCATACATAGTCATTGGCATAAGAGATCAGAGGGTCTTCCTTAGCAGAGAAAGTGGCGGTATAGTATGAAGACCATACCTTGCAGCTTGACCAGTGCATCTGATAGAGGTCGGTCAAAGCATCGAGTTTGCCATTGTAAGGACTTGCAGCCTGATTCTTCTCAGTATTATTGTAGGGAAGTCCATAATACTGTCTGTTGTAGATGAATGTCAACAGCTGGTTTACGTAATCCGGATTTGCGAAGATACTGTCAAGGTTGGTCGTGCCGCCTGGAGCCTTGTCGAGGAATGCATTGCCGAGCTGCACTTCATCCGTGCATCCGGTAGCTGCCATTCCTGCCAGTATCGCTGCGAATATGCTGTGAAATAATTTCTTCATGATTTCGTGTTTCTTTTTTCGATGTTTCGGTTAGAATCCCACTTTAAGACCTACAGTGTAAGTACGGGTCAGAGGGTAGTCCGGGCTGCTGCTTGCGCGGTTCTCCGGGTCGCCCCATTTATACTTGGAGAAGGTGAAGAGGTTGTAGGAGCTGAACGACAGCTGGAGATTGCGTATGCCGATCTTCTTCTGCCATGGCATGTTGAAGTCGTATGCGATCTGCAGCGACTTGCAGCGGAGATAGCTTGCGTCTTTCTCCCAGAGGGTACTTCCTGCGTAGGTGTGCTTAGCATAAGCGAGTGTCGGACGCGGATACTCTGCATTAGGATTGTCAACGCTCCAGCTGTCATACAGGTGAGTCTGAAGCAGACCGCCCTGTCCGTCACCTGCTGCATTGTAGAATGGCTGTTGGAATGCACCGCTGATGCTGCGGGTCACGTCCCATGCGCCGGAGAACTGAACAGCAAGGCTGAGACCTTTCCAGCTTCCGCCAAAGTTGAGGCCGGCTATGAAGCGGGGATCATCTGTCTTTCCAAAATCGCGGCTTGAGTCATTTCCGTCGATCTTGCCGTCGCCGTTTAGGTCAACATAAATTGGATCGCCCGGGTTAAGCTTGTTGTTGGGCTTGAGCTGTTCGGGAAGGGCATCAACGTTATATTGCTGCTTGTATCTTTCTTCAGCAGTCTCATCGTAGTATCCCCAGAAGAGCATCTGAGAGCGTGCGCCGATACGGTGTCCTGCAGTTTCCTGATATTTATAGCTCTGAGGTGCCTGGCCGTCACGGATGATCTTGTTGTCGTTGTAAGAGAGGTTGAAGCGTGCCCAGTAGCTGAAGTCCTTGCCTACGAAGTCGCTCCAGCCAACTGACAATTCCCAGCCCCAGCTGTCTACTATACCGTAGTTGGTCATCGCCGGAGTGTAGCCGAGGATAGTTGATGCCGAGTAATTCTGAAGAAGAATGTCGGTACGATGCTCTTTATAATAGTCGAAGCTGGTCTTAAGACGGTCGTTGAAGAACTGGATTTCGACACCGTAGTTCTGCTTGACAGCCTTTTCCCATGTCAGGTCGGGATTGTTCTTCTGCATCTCCCATGCACCGGGAAGAGTGCCGTAGACGCCGTTTCCGATACCGAAGTTATATCCGTATGGATTTTCGCTTGTGGGACGTTCGAGAACGGCACCGCCGTTAACACCAAATGGGTCGGAAAGATACATGAATCGGGAGCCACCTACCTTGTCATTACCTACCTTACCGAGAGTGGCACGGAATTTAAGGAACGACAGATATGGCTGCAGGCCTTCCATAAATTTTTCATTTGAAACTACCCAACCGATAGAACCGGCTGGGAAAGCACCGAAACGCTTGCCGGGAGCAAAGTTCTCTGATCCGTTGTAGCCGAAGTTGACCTCAGCGAGGTAACGGTTGTCATAGTCATAAGTGACACGACCTACAAAACCTACATAGCCGCGGGCGATATCAGAATAAGTGGAGGGATAGTAGTTCTTGCTCTGGTTATACAGCACAAGTGCAGTAATGTTATTGTCGCCGAACTCTCGGTTCCAGTTCAAGGCAGCCTCCATATACCAGTTACGCCATTTGCCTGTGCTGATGCTGCCATAAGAAGCTTCTTCCTCAAAGCTTGTAGTGATAAATTCCAGAGTGCCGTCAGGCATCATACGTGGTGTCACAGTCGCTGCTGAAGAAGTCAAGGTCTTCTGCTGGTTGAAACCGCTGTTGTAAGATCCCTTCACACGAAGTGAGAGGTTCTTTGTGATGACGTCGAGTTTCTGATCCACTATAAGGTCAGTAGTGATAGTGTTGGCGGTATTGTGGTAAGCACCCGGCTGATAAGTCACGTATGTCATCGGGCTTGAACCAACGAATGGGAGAGTGACTGAATGAGGATTGCCTTCAGCATCATACTCTATGTTGTAGTCTGCGTCGGTGTTGGTGCCTATATAGCGTCCCTGATCGTCGAAACCTGCTGAAGAGAATGGAGTTGCTGCATATACAGCCTTCACCATACCGGAAGCGCCCTGGCCTGTTCGCGGCTTCGCGCTGCTATCGATCTTTCCTGCTACGTTCACAGTCACAAGGGTAGTGGGAGTGACGTTGATGTCGAGGTTCGAACGGTAGTTGAAACGGTTGTAGCGGTAGTCGAATGCATAGTCGTCACGGCCATACTGGTCAAAGATACCGTCCTGGCTGAAGAAACCTGCCGATACGAAGTAGCGTACTCGCTTGTTGCCACCGGAGATATTGACGTTATGCTGCTGCTGGAAAGTGGTCTTCTTAAAGATGTAGTCGGTCCAGCGCATGTTCGGGAAACGGATGCTGTTGATGTAGTCATTAGACTCAAATCGAGAGATAATGTCGTCTGAGAATACTGCACCTGCTCCATCACTCTGCATCATATAGTTGTAGAAGTTGGCGTATTCCACTGAGTTAGCCATCTCGATGAGTTTGGTGGGCTGCTGAGCTGAGAAGTTGAGAGATACGTCGATCTTTGCTTTCCCTTCCTTACCGCGTTTGGTAGTCACAAGGATAACGCCGTTTGCACCGCGCACACCGAACACTGCAGTCGCAGATGCGTCCTTAAGTACTGATATAGACTCGATTTCGTTGGGGTCGATATCCCACATGTCGCGTTCGACACCGTCTACCTGGATAAGTGGCTTGGAGTCAACCCATGTAGCTTTACCACGGACGAAGATTTCAGCGGCGTCTGAACCCGGCTCACCGGAATATTGCACCGTAGACACGCCGGAGAGCTGACCGGCAAGGACGTTGTTGACGGAGCTGACAGGCGTACGTGTGAGGTCTTCGCTCTTTACAGAAGATACCGCACCTGTCATAGTCACTTTCTTTTGGGTACCGAATGCCACGACCTCGACAGCGTCGAGCATTGCCGAGGATTCCTTCAGGATTACCTTCATACCCTCTTTTGCGGTCACTTCCTGGGTCTCATATCCGACGTATGAGATCATGAGTTTTGCTCCCGGCTTACATTTGATGGAGAAATTACCGTCAAGGTCAGTGGAAGTACCGATGGTAGATTTGGCCACCATGACCGTAGCACCGATTAGGGGCTCGCCTTGGTCGTCGAATACGCTACCGGTCACCGCTGTCTCCTGCGCGTAAAGCGCCAACGTCGCAAAAAGGCACACCAAGGCCATAAAGAGCCTGCCGCCTCCCTGCATTCGTTTCAATACTGACAAAACGTGATTGTTTTCGTATTTCATGATTAGTTGAATGTGGTTAGTTATTATTGTTTATTGATTGTTGTTTATGGAATGATTTATAAATTGTTATATGTTGTTTTGACGGTTATTAAAATCTATTATAGGTTAATAAAAACTGTTTACGAATCCTCTCAAAATCGTTAAAATCCGTAATCAGCGAGGATGTTAAAAGGTTAATTAGACGCAAAGATACTAATAATTTTTAATAAAAATGAAAAAGAGTCGCATTTTTTTTCAAATTTAACATAATTTTTAACAACAGCTCCTGCTTCAATTTTCAGACAATCTAAAACAGCCTGTCCAAAAGAGTGACTGCCTCCTCCTTTTTTTTATCCACGATTTTGGCGTAGATCTGGGTAACAGAAATGTCAGTATGTCCCATTAGCTTTGAAGTAGTATAAATATCTGCTCCGGCCGTCAACATCATCGTGCCAAAGGTGTGACGACTTACATGAAAAGTCACGTTCTTATAAACTTTAGCGTCTTTTGCCCATTTCTTCAATCTCTTGTTTGTGACACTTTGGTTTGGAAGAATGAAAACTTTTTCATCATTGCGTTTCCCATTTTGATCAGGAAGATAAGAAACGGCTTTGTCTGACAATGGTGCCACCACCGGCTGCTTGGTCTTCTTTTGTACTATACTTATTGATACTTTCTCTCCATCTTTAATTATATTCCCCCATTTCAAAGCACTTACATCCGAGTATCGCAATCCACAAAAGCAACAAAATAAAAAGGCTTTTTTGTCTTGCTCTGCATTTGCCTCGACTGGAGTATCTATAAGTCTTTTAAGTTCTTCAAGCGCAAGATATTCACGAGTGCTTTCCGGTTTCTTTATTTTTTCTGTCTTAGATAGAAGACGAACAGCATTAGTTTGTATCAAACCTTCCCTGACAGCTTCATTCAGCACTATTGATAAAGTGTTGAGCAATTCTGCTTGAGTAATTCTCGCGAGTTTTTTAGGCTCTTTAGAAGGATCTTTTGGAACTTTTAATGAAACTGCATTTCTAAGATAATCGGTGAATCCAATACAGAATTGCTTATCAACATCTATTAATCTCGTATCATCTTTATATTTATTAAGGTGTCGGCGCAAACGGCTTAATCCTTTTATAGAGGAAGCAGACACCTTATTTCTTTTACGCTCAATCGTCACATTGATCCACTCCGAAAGCATGTGGCATTGGGTAGCATCACTAATTCCAGACCTTCCGTGAATAATATTAAACAATCTTTTTGCCTTAATTTCATTTGCCACTTTCAGTGTGTTTATATTGGCAATCCTGTCGAGTGGAGATATTTCCGGAATAAGATACAGTTTCAAAAACTCATATTTTCTCTTTCCATTTTGATAAAAATCCAAATACAAGGATTTGTTGCCGTTGGAAAGAGCCTTAAATCTTAACCTTACCGGTTCTTTTGCCTTTGTTGTATTATTGGGAATTTCCATATTAATATTAATATATTTTTATCATTGCAAAGATAAAAAAAAGTTTTGTCACTTGAGAACAATCGGGTAACAAATAAGTAACAAATAGACCACAAAGTAACAAGTCTACAAGACTACTTGTTCCTTACGAAGATTATTAATGATTTTATTATTAAATATTTATTATATCTATAACAAGCCATACTTCGAATGAGAAAACAATCACGTTTTGTCTGTATTGAAACGAATGCAGGGAGGTGGCAGGCTCTTGATGGCCTTGGTGTGCCTTTTTGCGACGTTGGCGCTTTACGCGCAGGAGACGGTGGTGAAAGGAACCGTAGTAGATGATCAAGGGGAGCCCCTAATCGGAGCAACAGTTATGGTAGCAAAAACTACCATCGGTACTTCCGCTGATCTCGATGGCAACTTTACCATCAAGTGTAAACCCGGAGCAAAACTCGTGATCTCATACGTGGGATATGAGACACAGGAACTCCCGGCAAAAGACGGCATGAAGGTAGTTCTGAAAGAATCTGCCAACATGCTTCAGGATGTCGAAGTCGTAGCATTCGGTGTCCAGAAGAAAGTATCTCAGACAGGTGCGATATCTTCAATCAAGAGTGAAGATCTTACTCGTACGCCTGTCAGCTCAGTCACCAATGTCCTCTCCGGTCAGCTTTCCGGCGTATCTACAGTGCAGTACTCAGGAGAGCCGGGTTCTGATGCGGCTTCAATTTTCGTACGCGGTAAGGCAACTTGGGTTGACTCCAAGCCTCTTATTCAAGTCGATGGTGTAGAACGAGATATGTGGGACATCGACCCTAATGAAATCGAGTCAATCTCTGTTCTTAAAGACGCATCAGCAACAGCAGTGTTTGGTGTGCGCGGTGCCAACGGCGTTATCCTTGTCACTACCAAGCGTGGTAAGGAAGGTAAGGCAAAGATCGACGTTTCACTCAACTTCTCTGGTCAGTCTCCTACCAAGCTAATTGAGATGGCAAATTCAGTGGAATATGCTAATTTCTACAACTACATGAACCGTAGTGATGGTGGTAACGATGTTTTCTCTGAGGATATTATCGCTCGTTTCATCAACAATGAAGAAGATCCTGTCAAGAGATATCAGAATTCCATTCGTTTCCCGAATATGCGCTGGACAGACTATATCTTCAAGAAAGTCACACTGCAACAGCAACACAACGTCAACATTTCAGGTGGCAACAAGAAGGTGAAATACTTTATTTCAGCAGGTTTCTTCAGCCAGGATGGTATCTTCGATCAGTTCGGCAACAATGATTACTCTTTTGACTATCGCTACAACCGTTTCAACTATCGTTCAAACCTTGATATCAATGTGACTCCAACTACTGATGTGACAGTCAATATCGCAGGTAAGATCGACAATTCCTCTAAGCCACGCACCGGTCAGGGTGCTGAAGGCATGATAAAAGGCATCTACGGTGCTTCTCCATTCTCTTCTGCCGGTTTCGATGAACAAGGTCGCTTTATCAAACCTACCACTGATGCTGACTATAACATAGAATATGATGAAAATGGAGACCCCCATTCGGTTACTCTTCCATTTATCGGATCTGATCCCATGGGATATGTAACAAACCAGCCCGGTGCTTTTCATAATACTGCAAATACAATCACCACTGACGTGATTCTCAGGCAGAAACTTGATGTCATCACTAAGAACTTGTCTTTCCATGTCAAAGGTTCTTACAACAGTGGCTTCAGCCAGCAGAAGACAATCACAGCTTCGGCAGCTATGGTAATGCCTAAGATGATGCCAGACGGCACCATGGAATTCCTTACTACATCGTTCAAGGATTCTCCTTCTTACTCCGAACCAGGCACTACAACAAGCAAATGGCGTAACTGGTATATTGAAGCAGCATTCAATTGGAATAGGGAATTCGGTGACCACAACGTCACAGCATTGGCACTCTACAACCAAAGTAAGGACTATTATCCAAGTACATATTCCGATATCGCACGTGGATATGTTGGTTTCGTAGGTCGTGTCACTTACGACTATGACAACCGTTACCTTGCAGAGGTGAACTTCGGCTACAACGGCTCTGAAAACTTTGCTCCAGGCAAGCGTTTCGGTGCCTTCCCCGCAGGATCAATCGGTTGGGTTATCTCAAATGAAAAATTCATGGAAGGCCTTCAGCCTTATCTGTCGTTCATGAAGTTCCGTGCCACTCTCGGAAAGGTAGGTAACGACAAGGTCGGTGGCTCTCGATTCATGTATCTTGCCGACCCATACGACGTAAATGGTGGTGCTACACTTGACCGTCTCGGCAAGGATGCAGGTCCTTATGCTTATATGTTCGGTACAGGAAACGGCGGTCGTGCCGTTCAATTAGGTGCAGCTGAGTTGCAAAAAAATAATCCTGATGTGACGTGGGAAAAAGCTGTGAAGCAGAATTATGCTGTCGATATCCAGTTCTTCAACGATCGCTTGAAAACAAGCTTTGACTATTACAAAGAGCATCGTACCGACATTCTTCTCCAGAACTATAACACTTCATCTATCTTGGGCTACAGTCCTGCTATGACTAACTATGGTATTGTAGACAGCTGGGGTTGGGAACTCAGTGTGGGTTGGAACGACTTTATCGGTAAGGACTTCAGCTACTATGCGCGTTTTAATCTCTCTTACAACGATAACAAGATTATCCTTGACGGGCAGGCTCCACAGAGCGAAGAATACATGAAAACTGCCGGTCACCGCATCGGCGCCCGCTCACAGATGCTTTTCTTCGGCTATTATGAAGGACCGGAGACAGCAGAGAAGTATGCTGCAGCTTATCCCGAGCAATTCATAGCGTATGACGAGAATGGCAATCCTTACGATCTTCCCCACGTTCTTCCTGCTCAGCTCAAGGATAATAAAGAGCTTAATCCGGGTGATCCTATCTATGTGGATCTCAATGGTGATGGTAAGATCGACGGTAATGACGAGAGTCGTGATTTCGGTAAGACGGATGACCCGCGTTTCATAGCAGGTCTTAATCTTGGTGGCTCCTGGAAAGGTCTTAGCCTTGCTCTTCAGTTTACCGGAGCTTGGGATGTAACCCGCAGCATCAGTGGTGCATTCCAGCAGCCATTTTATAATGCTGCAGGAGATGGTACTGGAGGTTTGCTTAAGACTCACCTGTATGACAGCTGGAGCGTTGAAAATCCTAATGCAGAGTATCCACGTCCAACCCTTTCATACAAAAGTCATACTTATGCAAATTCAACTTTATGGGAGAAAGACGCAAGCTATTTCCGTTGCAAGTCTGCACAATTAGCTTACGATTTCAATATGCCATGGATGAAGAAACTCGGTATCCGGCAGCTTCAGCTATCACTTAGTGCTTACAACCTTTTCACCTTTACAAAATATAAATGGGGCGACCCGGAAAACCGCGCAAGCGCATCTCCAAGTTATCCTCTTACGCGTACTTACACGGCAGGTGTTAAGATCGGATTCTAACA
>JAIDUH010000099.1 GCA_029060285.1 Muribaculaceae bacterium
TCTGCCGATTGATTATCATATTTTATGATGATTTCAAGTTCTCCATCCCCATCCACATCAGCAACGGTAGCATCGTTAGGAATAAGATCCGCTTTAATTTCGGGATCATGTTGCGGCTTAATTATGGTATAGTTTTTCTCCCAAACCTTAACCGGAGTGCATGCGTCACCTTCTACACCGTTGATGATTGGTCTGACAGTGTAGGAAGCATCTAAAGACCCTGAAGTGTCTGTAAAATTGGATACTTTCAGAGGGATTTCGTTAAGTTTTGTAGAGCCCCTGTATATGTTGTATTCCGTACCGTCCCATTCATTGGCGTTGATACGCCATGAACAGAATACACCGCGATCAGTTTTCATGGCCACGAGGCCGCGTCCGAGTTCATCAGTAACTCGTTGAGCATCGGCAGAAATAGCAAATGCTACGGCAGCTCCTAATACATAAAGGAATCGTTTGTCCATAATGGAAGGTCTTTTTAGAGCTTAGAATAGGTTGATAAAACGGTCAATAGACAATACTTATATACTAATGCAAATTTATAAAATTATATCAATATTTGCAAGCATTTATGTTATTTTAGGTCTTTATATTAGGGAAAAGAGGGGGTACTATATCAAGTACCCCCTGCGGATTAGAACTATAAATTAACCTAATTCATGAACCTATTCTTATTTGATGATAATCTTTTTTCCGTTGTGGATGTAGAGACCCGGACGAGTTGGCTGAGCTACACGTACACCGTCGATAGAATACCAGTAGTTGTCACCGGCTACGACAGCCTCAACAGCCTCAACAGCGTCACCACCGACAGGTGCATAGACTTTGATGTAAGTAAGGGCAGTATCAATACGATAGAGAGGGAATGACAATGAAATTTCACCAGTCTCCTCGTTAGTTGCGCCATCAGCTGCTACACTGTAGATGGTATCATCACCAGCGATCTGTTCGTAATATTCTTCGTTTGTAGCACATACCGGATGGTTGACATTGCCACCATAACCTGAAATCTTATTTACTACAACAATGTCGGATGCAGCGAGGTCATGGACGATAATAGTATTGTCGTTATTGATGGTCTGATCGTTGAAGAGACCAACATGATACAACATACCAACATTTGGAGTGCCATAGTGAGGAACTTGTTTCAACTCCTCTGTTTCAGCATAAGGATCCTTCCATGGAGAATTTTTACCGGTCTTTGGGAATACAGTAAGACCTTTGAACACCTCGTCTTTTACATTATCAACATTTGCAGCATTTTCAGCTGCTTCTTCTGATCCTGCTGCTCCAGCTTTGTCGATGTTGTTGATAACAGTGTATTTTACCACATTGTCTTCATTATCATTCGTAACCCATCCGAAAGGATATACATTTGTCCATACCTCATCGCCATTATCGTTTACAGTCATTGAACCCTCAAGTCTATAGTAAAGATATCTGCGAGATGTCCAGCTGTTAAAGCCGCCACCAGACTCTGCGTTAAGAATTGCAAATTCGGGGAAGCCGGCTGCCATGATTTCCTCTTCAGTCATGCGTGCAAAGTCATATTGCTTCTTCAAGCCAAATTCAGTATCGTTTTTAACGGTTACAGTAGTTGATTCATAACCGAATGCAGAAGCAGTTAATGTAAGAGTTCCTTCTTCAGATACAGTTACCTTTGCACCGGAACCAAGATCCTCATCAGAAAGAGTCTCACCATTTACGCCTTTGAATTCATAGCTAATAAAGATAGTCGGCTGAAGAGGCACTTCTGTGTTGCTTACAGTAAGAGTATAAGTTTTAGCGAATCCCGGATCAACTGAAGAGATAGCTGCTTTAACACCAGGAAGTTTGCAAGGAGTACAATCTACCTCTACTGCTACTTTTTCAGACTCTGCATCCCCACAAGTAGTCCATGCTGTGAGTGTACCACTTGTAGTCGTTTCATATACGTAAGCACCATCGCAGTCAGCCCAGTCCACTTCTTCAGTTGCTCCGTTAGTGCCAATGAGATGAAGAGTTTCACCATCAAGGAAATTGATAGTATATGCACGAAGGTTGAGTTCTAATTCGTCATCTTCAGTTTTACCAAGACGAGTCAGAGCTACAGTAGGCTCATTTGCAAAATCATGCTCGCTATCAAAGTATATCTTGATATTATCGATGTCATACGTAGTTTTTGTACGCGCAAGCGACAAGAATAGACCTTCTGCATACATGGAGATATCACTTCCATCAGCGATATTCGTTTCAGGAACTGTCAATGATCCGCTTTTCACATCTTCATAAGTGATAGTCTGCACATTGTATTCTACTTCACGAGTATTTACATTTACGTCCAGATCCACAAGATACCATGTATTAGCAGCCAATGTGTTAGGATCTGCCCAGTCAATTGAATAGCTGCCATCATTTTCTACGGTTCCGCCGTCAATGACATATTGAAGAGCATCTTTTGTTCCATTATCTAACTGAGAGCAGTCAAAGAGATAGTTCTGCCAGTAACCAGCCGGACTCCAAGGAGTACGGTATCCCTGATTTGTCACCGGCATGTGATTAGTGAATACTGTGATCTCACTATTGTACTGGTTGCAATCACTGTTTTTAATCTGGAACTCAAAATGCATTTTATATGTTCCATCTTCAAGAACAGAATTCCCTTCTTTGTCCAGATAAATTTCCGGCCCCCAATAGCCATAGGTTGTACCTTGATTCTGTCCGTTCTGATTTACTTCAAGGAACTTACCATACTCATCGGAAACGATTGAGATAATTCCACGGTAAGCTGTCCAACCGGCTGCTTCAGGGTCGGCAGCTGTTTCGAAATTCTGTTGGTACAGAATTCGTTCGCCTGCGAAGCTCGACATAGCGAGCGTAGCGAGACCAAGAGTTAATAAAGATTTTTTCATAGAAAAAATGTTAGTTAATAAATGTTGATGAAAATTTATAGGTTT